>JANYIG010000237.1 GCA_025358765.1 Candidatus Kapaibacterium sp. | reverse complement strand
ATACACAAAACAAGAAGTGAACGCTCTTTTGCAAATGATTGGAACATCTGCCGACCGTACGTTTGCGCTTATTACGGATGTTCTGAATATGAGCGCCATTGAGAGCGGCAATTTCCCGCTCAACCTTGAACCCAATGACGTGACGCTTCTTGTTCAGAAAAGCATAGAACAGTACAGGATACTTGCTCAATCAAAAAACATCTTGATACAGTGCCATGTTCCCGAACACTCCCTCCAAGCAATTACCGACATCACCGCATTAACGCAGATTCTCGACAATCTTCTTTCCAATGCCCTGAAATATTCGCCTCATGGAAGCACCGTCCAATTATCGGTTCTCAGTGAGCAATTATCCACAAAAAAATCGGCTCAGAAACAAATAAAATACCCGCATCTTCCACTCACTGTTCATAGTTGGTTGCTGATAACAGTCCAAGATGAAGGTCCGGGCGTAACGACGGAGGACATGCAGCGAATATTTGGCAAATTTAATCGCTTATCGGCGCAGCCTATTGATGGCGAGCATTCCACGGGATTAGGACTTGCCATCGTGAAAAAACTTGTCGAAGCCATGAACGGGCGCGTTTGGTGCGAAAATGAATTTGGCGCATCCAAGAGCGGTGCGAAGTTTGTAGTCGCACTGCCAGAAATAGTGTAGAATGTCGTTATTTTCATCGTTTTCCACTTCATCGGAAATTCGTAGATTTGTGCGATAAAATGTTACTACTTTCCGACAATCTCAACGTCACTAATCCCTTCCCTTTATTTTTTTTAAGGACAACTACGATGGCTCCAAACGGTAAAAATAACTCAATGAACGGCTCTGCAACCACCAAAGTTGCGAATAATCCTTTTGATTACTACAACGTGGACGCACTGTTTGCCCACGAAGAAAAGATGGTACGCGATACCGTACGCGACTTTGTGGATGCCGAAGTATTGCCCATCATTGAGAAGCATTATGAGGCAGGTACATTCCCACCACATTTAGCAAAAAAAATGGCAGATCTCGGCGTGTTTGGCATCACGCTTCCCCAAGAGTATGGCTGTGCGGGCGCAAGCTACACGTCTTACGGACTCGCAATGCAGGAACTCGAACGAGGTGATTCCGCGCTACGCTCATTTGCATCGGTGCAAAGTTCGCTCGTGATGTATCCGATTTATGCATATGGCAGCGAGGCACATCGCATGAAATGGCTTCCTAAGCTCGCAACAGCAGATGCTATCGGCTGTTTTGGGTTGACCGAGCCCGATCACGGCTCCAACCCGAACGGCATGATTACAACGGCAAAAAAAAGCGATGGTGGTTTTTTGCTCAACGGGGCAAAGATGTGGATTACCAACGGCACGGTGGCTGATGTAGCGGTTGTCTGGGCAAAGCTCGACGGCGTAGTGCGTGGTTTTTTGGTGGAAAAAGGAACAAAAGGCTTTACAGCACCTGAGATGAAGGGCAAACATTCCCTCCGCGCATCGGTGACAAGCGAATTAGTATTCCAAGATTGTGAAATTCCCGAAGAGAACATGCTGCCGAACGTACAGGGTTTGAAAGGACCGCTTGGTTGCCTGACGCAAGCGCGGTACGGCATTGCGTGGGGTGCTATCGGCGCGGCAATGGCGTGTTATGAATCTTCGCTTGCCTACGCAAAAACGCGTATCCAGTTCGGCAAGCCGATTGGTGGCTTCCAGCTTATCCAAGAAAAACTCGTGTGGATGTTGAACGAAATCACGAAGGCGCAACTTATGGCAGAGCGGTTGGGTAAACTCAAAGATGCGGGCGAAAGCACACCACAACACGTTTCGATGGCAAAACGCAATAATGTCTGGATGGCATTAGAGATTGCCCGTATAGCACGTGAGGTACATGGTGCGAACGGCATTTTGGGCGAATACCCTATCATGCGTCACGCGGCAAATCTCGAATCCGTCAAAACCTACGAAGGCACACATGACATTCACACGCTGATCCTCGGCTCCGATATTACGGGCATTCCGGCGTTTGAGTAAGGTCTGTCGAATCTACTATGCAAGTCACCAACGGTGAGAAGCTAAACATAGCCTTCTCACCGTTGGTGTTTTTGTAAATAGGTATCTTTCTTTACGGCTCCCTACTTCAACGTCTCTCCAAGTTGAATAGTGCGTTGCATACTTTCTTCGAGCGAAATAAAAGTTTCCGTGCGTTCAATACCATCTACCGCTTGAATTTTATCATTCAGTACGTGGCGCAAATGCTGGGTGTCGCGGCACATAATTTTCGCCAGAATGCTGTAATTGCCAGTTGTATAATGCAATTCAATGATTTCGGGAATTTTCTCTAGTTCTTTCACAACACCCTTGTAAAGGGAGCCTTTTTCCAAATAAATCCCCAAAAACGCGCAAATATCAAACCCTACTTTTGCAGGGTCAAGCAATAATTGCGAACCCTTAACAATACCGAGCGCCTCCAATTTTTTCATACGAACATGCACCGTACCGGACGATGTATGCACTTTATTTGCCACATCAGTAAAAGGCATTCTCGCATGTTCCAATAAAACCGTCAAAATCTTCACATCCAATTCATCAATATCTGCAATCTGAGCCATAATTTTTACCTCCAAATTTTAGATTCCACAGAAAAATCATCTTTATTTTACAATATATTGAAAATTTACAATAAATCGTAAAACTATTTGCAATTTAAGTGCAAATCCCTTAGTTTTGTATCAGTTCTTTTGAACAACAAGTGCGAATGACAAAGCACAAATCTTGTAGGGTGACGAAACAGGCAGCCGTACCGTCCAGTCTCGACGGTGGGGGCAAAAGGATAAACGCTGGCAACAGTGGCTAACTTCCCCGTGAAGGTTCGATTCCTTCCTCTACAGCACAAAAATGGCTTGAAATAATAAATTTCAAGCCATTTTTTCGTTTTTACCCTTTTTTCGCAACTTGGATTTAAGCATGATATTTTTCAAGAGCTTCTTTCAGAATACTTCCAAAGCGCCACACATCCTCGAACGAGTTGTAAAGCGGCGCGGGTGCAGCCCGAATGACGTTTGGCTCGCGCCAATCCACAATCACGCCATGTTCACTCAAATGCTCAAAAATGGCTCTGCCGTTGGGTTGTACAAACAGAGAAAGCTGACAACCGCGTTGCGTTTTGTCTTTGGGCGTAATGATGTCAATACGTTCCCGTGCAACATCCTCAATTACAAATTCAAGAAAACCTGTTAATGTTTCGCTTTTGGTACGAAGTGTATCCATACTTGTTTCGCTAAACACATCAAGCGCAGCTTTGTGTGCAGCCATTGCCAAAATGTTGCCGTTGCTTAGTTGCCATGAATGTGCGCCGTGTGCCGCACGGAAGCCTTTTTTCATTTGAAAGCGTTCCGATAAATCATTACCCCACCAGCCCGCATAACGTGGCAGCTCTGTGTTGTTTGCATGCCGTTCGTGAATGTACACACCGGAAATATTTCCCGGACCAGAATTTAGATACTTATACGAACACCAAGCGGCACAATCTACATTCCATTCATGCAATGCAAGCGGTATATTGCCTGCTGCGTGTGCCAAATCGAAACCGACGAGTGCGCCTACCGCGTGTGCTGCTTTTGTAATGCTCGCCATGTCGAAAACTTGTCCCGTATAATATTGTACCCCCGAGAGCATCACGAGTGCAAGGCTGTCGTGGTGGTTAGCAATGGCACTCAGGATGTCATCTGTGCGAAGCGTATGTTCGCCCACACGGGGGGAAATCTCAATGATTACATTATCAGGATTCAAGCCACGCGAACGAATATGCGTTTCAAAAGCATACTGGTCGGATGGAAAGGCACCTGCTTCGCAAAGAAGTTTGTAGCGCGTGGTGGTCGGCTGGTAGAACGTAACGAGGAGGAGATGGAGATTAACGGTAAGCGCATTCATCGCAACAACTTCATGCGGTTTTGCACCAACAATGCGGGCAAGCGGCTCTTCAAACTGCTCATGATAACGCACCCACGGAGCGTCGCCACGAAAATGCCCCTCCACTGCTTGCGAAGCCCAGTTATCAAGCTCTTTGCCGATATAATCACGAACACGTTTCGGTTGCAAACCGAGTGAATTGCCAGTGAAATACATGGCATCTTTACCATCATGTTGGGGGATGATAAATTGCGAACGGAATCGGCGAAGTGGGTCGAGAGAATCTTGCTGGCGAGCGAAGTCGAGAGAGTTGGTATAATTCATAAGCATTATGGATTACGGCATCATTTTGCACCGATGAGAAAATACGTCATCATTGTTCCTTTGCCTTTTACCTCAATCGTTCCACGTTCCTCGAAAATATATTTATCGTTGAGGTTGGCATACACCACTTCAGAACAATGAATACGTCCCGCCACACCGCTTGACTCCATGCGGCTGGCAGTGTTGACGGTATCACCCCAAAGGTCATAGACGAATTTTTTCGTACCAATAATACCCGCGACAACTGGTCCGCTGTGAAGCCCGATACGCATCGAAATCTGGTGACCAGTTTCCTTCACGTAGTTTTCAAGTTCGTGGTTCATCGCAAATGCCATCGAAGCCACAAGTTCCATATGGTGTTTGTAAGGAACGGGAATGCCCGCAGCAAGCATGTAACAATCACCGATAGTTTTGATTTTTTCGACATTGTGATTGTCCAAAAGAGCATCAAACCGTGAAAAGATATCATTGAGGATTTTGACAATCGTTGTGGCACTCACTCGCGCAGAAAGTTCAGTAAAGCCAACAATGTCGGCAAACAGTACCGTTACATCGTCAAACTTATCGGCAATAATTTCCTCACCACTTTGAAGACGATATGCAATAACGCTTGGCAGGATGTTCAGGAGTAGGTTTTCAGCTTTGCGACGCTCGCCTTCAAGGATATCGTTCATCAACTCAATTTCTGTGAGTGTCTCGTTGAGCTGGCTATTTTTTTCCTGTAGTTCCGAGTTTGCTTTTTCGATATCGCGCGATTGTTTATCGAGCAGCATATTCTGGTACTCCATCTCCTTTTGCGCGTTCATAAGCCGACGTTGTGCCACATCTCCGATACGCGTGAGCTTCGTCGCCTGCTTCAGAAGCGATTCGTAGCGTTGCCCCAACTGGCGGTACTCACTGAGAAGGGTATCATACGACATGCTCTTATCAAGCAAAACCGTATGGAATTGCTCAACAGTGTCCTGTTCGCTTTTGAAAATAGAGTTGGTGATATTAAGCGAATGCTGCCGGTCAGGTGTCATCTTTGAATCTTGTCGGGAGACTTCATTCATGGCTCCTCCTTAGGGAGTATTATCATCATTGCATCGCGCCGACCGGCATGAATTGTTCAACGGTAAGCAACGAGTTTAAAGGTCATATCCAAATCCTCAGCAAATTCAGTGCCGCTTTCGAGCATGTCTTCATCTTCTTCTTGATAATACCAATTGACTTCAACCTGCTCCGAAACATTGTGGTAGCTTTGGAGCGTATCAAGAATATCCATCAAGCACTTAGAGGAACTCGTATTAAAATAGGTCAGCTTGAAATTAACCGTCAAATATCGTTTCTCTTCGGCAATATACGCGTCAAGCCAGTCAAAAATCGGCTGATAAAATTCAACAGAGTTTTCAGGATATGATTCGCCGGCGATCTCGACCAGCCCTTCCTCAATGAGCATTGTGATAGCAGGCGTAACTTTCGTACTCTCAAGCATGATGTTTACTAACATTACTCTGATCCTTTCGAAATGTAACTAGAAAGCATAAAGAAGGAATATTTTTCATTAAAGGGTCGAATTTCATACTCCAACGGGTAGTCGGACTTTCGTGCCATGTCTATAAGACCAAGTCCAGCACCTTTGCTCTCGGCGGGACGTTCGCCTTTACGGCGCCTGTTATACATTTCTTTGAGGTCGTCTCGAGAAGCATCAATCACAGCTTGACATTGCCCACCAATACGTTCAACATCGTCATTGGAAATTAAATTGCCCGAACTCACGCAGTATCGGTCGCCGTTATCGGAGACAATCAATAGTCCAACTCCACTTTCTCTTCCATCCAAATCAAGTTCTTTTTCGGCAGAGTAATGAAGAATATTTTGCGACAATTCAATAAAAATGGCGAAGATTTTCTTCATCACCGTTGCCTTCACCGACTCATTACCGAGCGAATTACGAATGGTATTGCCCATTTCGACAAGAGCAGGCTGGGCAAAAACGCCCTTAAACGACATCAGTATTTTAAACTGCGTCATTTGCTGATATTGTAAGAATAAATGCTCGAAAGTCATTTACGACCTCGCTTTTGATAAGATGAAAAATCGGATGCTATAAATTTACTGACGAAATTGCAGACCAACAAGACTAATATCATCCCGTTGGTCTTCGTTGCCTTGATGGTCATACAGCGTTTGAACAAATTGTGCACGCTGCTCGGCAGTACTAAGAATATGCGTTTTCTGTATCAGGCGCTGGAGTCCCGCTGTACTCATCTTTGTACCATCGTCACCTTTTTGGTCAATATACCCATCGGACGTAAGATATACCGAAAGCCCAGACTTTATTTCTATCCTATGGTTCTCAAAGGCATTATCTTCCGCCTTATTTTTGCCGCCGATAGGTTGGCGACTGCCTTTGATACGTTCAGGTGTGCCACCTTCTCGAATAAGGAAGAGAGGGCGGTTTGCACCGGCAAACGTTATTGTTTTTCCTTCCAACACGCATAAACAAACTTCCATGCCATCTTGAGCAAGCATATTATCACTGTCCTGCTTGAGAGCCACTCGTACGCCTTCATGCAAATCTGCAAGAATCTGTGCAGGATCGGTGATGCGTTTTTGGTTGACGATTTCGTTCAAGAGGGTATTGCCAATCATGCTCATAAATGCTCCCGGAACGCCGTGACCCGTACAATCTATCACCGCGACAAGCACTTTGTCATCAACCTTACTAAACCAATAAAAATCACCTGATACAACGTCTTTCGGTTTGAATATAATAAAGTGTTCCGCACCATACTCCCGTAATGCTTTGCTCATAACAACAGGATCGGGCAAAATCGCACCTTGAATACGCTTGCTATACTGAACACTATCCGTAATGCGCTTGTTGAACTGCTCAATAATTTCTTGCTGCATTACCAATGCGGTGTTTTTATTCCGAATTTCCTCTATTGAGGATCGGATATTCGCAACCATTACGTTGAAGGCATTTGCCAGTACGCCCACTTCGTCCTTGCTGTCAGTATTGACTTCCACGTTCATATCACCTTCAGCCACTTTACGTGAGGCGCTTTCAAGTCTTTGAAGCGGTTGTACGATGCGGTCGGACAGCCAAAAGAAGACCATGCTACCAAATGCTAAAACAGCAATACCCACAAGCGTAGCCACAATGCGGCTTTGACGAACGTCATGTTTTAGAGTCTCACGAGTAATACCGACGACAACTTTGCCTACAATATCGTTGTCTGAGGTCGAAGGAACAATCGCAATTGTCACATCTTCTAATTCTAGAGCATTGCGATTCTGTGCATCTTGCATCAACCCTTGAATATCGTTCAAATAAGGTTTACCGTTATCAGGGTTATAATGGGCATATTCAGAGAAGGTTTGCCCTTCAAGTGAACGCTTGTAAACGTACACAAAACGCACTTCCTCCAGCGATTTTAAGAACTGAAGGTAATTATTTACGCCAGCAATGTCGTCGAATATTACGCCTGACGTCGTACTTTGTGCCACCATGTCCGACACAACATAGACCTTATCTTTTAGGTCTTTCGACATCTGTTGTGCTTGTCGCAATGGAAAAAAGATGATAATGAACACCGTCACAAAAAGCAATAGTGCGAAGGCAAGGCTAACAAACTTGCCTTTGATGCCGCGCCCAAATGCTAATGATTTGATGCCGTTTTGAGAAAATGGAATAGAAGCCATAAGATAACCACGTCAAAAGTGAATATCGAGTAATGATAACCGCTATTGTGGAGCAAGAACAGTGGTCACAAGTTCGTGAACAGAGGCGATTGCCCCTTCGACCCAGCCCGAGGTAACAGCGTATGCCTCCCCTGTAATATGAATGCGGCTTTCGGGTGTTCCCAATAGCAATTTCCGCACAGCAGCCGTATTCACTCCAGGTTTCCAGACATGTACGCCCGTACTCCAATATTTTGAGTACAATCCGTTGGGCTCTGGCAGGCTTTTCGGATCCATTTTATAAAGCTTACTTAAATACTCTTGGATATGATGCTGTAGAATTGTTGGTTCTTGGGCGCTTTGGTTGATAATGTCTTGCCAAAAATCTGCCGTTGAGCTGTCGCTATAAAACATCAAGTGATGACCCGGACCATAATAGACCTTACACAGAGGTGTATCGGTAATACAAAAATTACCATCACGCTGCATGAATACATTCCACCAAGCAGTTTTATAGGTGGCAAAAATTTTCACCATTGGAATCGGCTCCGTGGAACGAATAGCATCATGGATGGCATCCCCAGAGTTCATGTCTATCTTTTCCAAATCTTGGCGTTTTAAGCAAAATATCACGCGGTCAACCTCTACGGACTTAATCTCTCCATTCGTACTCTCATCGTGCAGATGGAGCAAAACATTCGTATCATTGATAACCACTTCCGCCAAACGGTGCATGGTAAAAATTTTGCAGCCTTTATCAAGAATTTGCTGTTTAAGCGTAACCATAAGCTCCCCAAAACCTTTTTGGAGCTGGTACCAAGGGCTTTCTTCGCTGGGAATCATGTCTGGATGCTGCTCAATAATACGAATACCATCCAATGCCGATAACCCCTCGTTAAAAAGTAATTCGTACCCTTCAGAGTCCTTGAAAAACGTACATGCCTCATCGCTCATATAACGATTGAGGTATTGTTTAAACGTGATGGTATTGAGTTCTTCAGGCGTAGAAGGATGATTGATACGAGTATGCCTGTAGAAGTCATCGGGTTGAATTCCTTTTTCAGTATCCCCCATTGTGTAAGGAATGTTGCCGCTTATAACATCTGTCACACTCAGCTTTTTCTTTCGGAGAAACCAAAACCGATTATTATAGCCATATGGTATGGTTTTCAATCCAAAACTTTGAACCAAATCCCAAAGCATCGGATGAATCTGTTTATTAAACCGAGCTGCACCAAGCTCAATCGGGAATCCCTGATATTGTAACGCAGTATAGATACGTCCGGAGCAGTTTGGTGATGCCTCATAGACGTGTATTTCTTTACCGGCATAACGTTCTTCTTGCAGAAGTCGCCACGCACAGTACAAGCCCGAAACACCCCCGCCAATAATCGCTATCGTGTTGTGTGACGAAGTATCCTGCGACATACTTTCATTCCTTGTGTTTGGGTGGTGTTAGAATTGAATTGAGAAGCCCGCATAAATTGCCCGTCCTGCTCTGCCGGGAATGCTATTCATATTGCGGCGTACGAATTCCGAGTAATAGACTTTTGCGTCAAGAAGGTTTGTTCCGTAAAGGCTAAATTTCATAGTCGGAATCGTCACTGATTGGAATAATCCTGAAATGTCATACGTCACATTCGCCGATAAATAACTATACGCCTCGACAGCTGGATTAAGATTGCGTGTTGTTGCTGTTGCAATACTTCCCACATCGCCAAAGAAAGAATTAAACACACCAATGGACAAACCAAAGGACGTATTGTAATTCACACCTAATTTCACCATCGCTTTTGGCATTCCTAAATTATCTTTTAAACCAACTGTATCACTATCATTTTGAAATGTGCGCGTCGTTTGCCACGAAGCAGAACCAACCAATGAAAATGCCGACGAGACATTATATTTGCCCTCAAATTCTATGCCATCCGACGTTTGTGAACCGCGATTGATAGGGCGGGCAATATTTGTGGCTACGTTATTGATAACAACCTTGTATTCTGATGCTAATGCACGGCTGATAATATCAGTCTGGTTACTATGGTAATAGGTCAGATAAAATTCGGCATTCGAAGTCGAGTAGAACAATTGGGCATCAATAGTTGCAATTTTTTCTGGTTTTAATGCTGAGTTAGCAAGAAGTACTGGGAATCCAATAAAATTCCGTTCCAGCACCGATGGCGAGCGATATGCCTGCCCGTAGAGAACTTTTAGCCCAAACGATTCTGCAAAGTGAATAATAGTTCCTAAACGAGGGACGAAATCAACATCCAAGCGCGTCACTTTGTTGAATTGTCCGCCTATAATCAGTTTAATAAAATCTACCGGACGATATTCAGCTTGAATATATGCACTCCACCAGGTTTGGTCATAGCTTGGCGCAGACGGATATGGAGATGGGTTTTTAGTCGTCGTCGTCGTTGTGTTCGGATAATTGATATATGTATAACTTTGAGCGTCGGGATCGGGCGGTGGCGCACCTGCCGGAAGTTGCTGATAATAGTTCTCGCTATAACCAGTTTGTTTGTTAATCAACCCACCGACAAGAATATTTAGCTCTTTTACCGGACGAATAAAATTCGTCCATTCTACAAGGAAATCATGGGAATTATACACATCCAAATCGTTAATCATCGTCGGATTACCAATATCAATGTGGAAGCCATTATAGGTTGCATTCAACGACGTGTTCCAGATAGACGAAATTTCCCCTTCATAACCCAAATTCACAAAGCCACGCTGCATAAATGTGCGGAAATCATCGGAACCATCTTTATATGCCGCAGCTGTTGGAAGCTGACCGTGCCAGCGGGCGTTGCGTGAAATAGCAGCTTGATTGGATGCCGTATAGTTACCTGATAAGCTAAATCCTTTATAGCGAACCGAGCCATCCATACCAACCGTTGTTTGATACATCTGAATGGTACGCGGGTCAATAAGGACGGAATCTAAGGTATTTGCTTTGTTACGAATAAAATCACTTTCGCCACGTGCTGTAAAATCCCAACCTTTATTATCCAAATATTGCAAGCCTCCTACAAATTCCAATTCGCCAAATTTCTTTGCACCGCTGATCGAACCTTGTTTCGTGCCAAACGAGCCATATTTGACGGCGGCATTCAATGGTCCTTGCTTGTCGGCACGCTTCGTAATAATATTGATAACGCCCGTCAGAGCACACGTGCCGTATAGTACGGAACCCGGACCGCGCACAATCTCAATACGCTCAATACGGTCTAACGGAAATCCGTTGTAAATTGAGGCACTGAAGCCGTTTGCATAACTTTCACGCATAGGTCGCCCATCAAGCAAAAGCAGCGTATTAGTATTGTTTGCTGTCGTATTGCCGCGAATAGAAACGATATTGTTGGTGTACAGATATGTTCCGAGTGTGTAAGTGTTACAAACACGATCAATCAACTCAAAAAGCGAGTTTGCACCGTAACTTTCAATTTCTTTTGCCGTAACCACATAAATGACAGCTCCAGCATCCTGCATGGTTTCTTCACTTTTGGAGGCGGTCGTCACAATAAGATTGATAAGCTCCTCAAGCGTAGAAACGCCTGCGGTTTTTACTAATTCCATGACATCTTCCAAGGGAAGCTCCAAAAGATCTTCAATCTTCATTTTGAGAATCTGTTCTTTAGTAGGCTTCTCCTTCTGTGGCGCTGGCACTGGTGCTTGAGCGTACAGAGAAGAAGGAGCAATAGCCAGAACAACAATCGAAATGAAAGCAACCATGAGAGAAGCCAACATCCCCGATACGAAGCCTGATATGCTGCGTGTGGATAACGAAGAACAAGTCATAAAAGCATCAAGTGTTAGCGTGGCAAAAATAATCTACTTGGTTGATGATGAAGGATATTATTTTTTCTTTTTCCCGGAAACATCAAGTCCAATAATTCGTGCAAGTTCAATAACATCTTCTAACGGCAACTCAATGAGGTCTTCTAATTTCAGCTTGAGAAGTTGTGCTCGATTCGACCGATACTGAAGAAGTTTTTTTTTCTGTGCTTTGGTTTGCTTTTTTTGAGGTGTCGTGTTATTAAATGGATAGACCCCTGCAATCTTCGCATATTCCAGTACTTGTTCAAATGGCATATCAAGCAAATCTTCTACTCGCATCCGCAATATTTGCTCACGGGCAGGCATCTGTCGAGCGGATGTATCATTTTTCTTGCGGACGAACTGACTGTCAAACTTCTGGTTATCAGGCTTCTGCTCAGTTAGTATTGATTCAATTACCTTGACTTTTTCCCCTGTAGGTGGTCCGGGTTGGACGGGCGAAGGCTCTTTTTTAGGTTGCACTTGTGCGGTCAACAGAGCAGAAGAATGAAGGCTCGACATGATGCCAATAATCAGGATACACCAAATAGGTTTGGAGAGCAATCGTACCAACCAGTTCATAATCGTACTCTCCGATGCTGTTGTAAGAACCATGATTGCAAAATAATCATATCGAATCTCCGTTGTAATGCTTTGAAGCAGAGTGCCATAGCCATCATTGCATAAAGAGACTTCGTAAACCTACTGAACAATATTTGCCAGTTTGAGCAATTCGGAAGAGATTTTTACATTCATTGACTCAACACGAGCTCGGTTAATTTCAAATTTTTTCTCCGTCTCGGCGACAATAGTTATGCTGCCCCCTATTTTGTCAGCAGCCATTCCTGTACCTTCTGTCGCAATAACTGTTATTTTACCACGGAGAGCTGCCGCAATTTCAGGCACCCTCCCGTTATATCGCAAAGGAACAAATAAGATATGGCAATCAGTGATACTGGCGGGAGTATCAAACACGACAATTTTTAAGGTTAGTCCTGCTACTTTTTTGAGCGCAGCTGTTTTTTCTAATTGTGGGGTCACATCCGATTTGCCAAAAACGCCAATAACATACTCACCAGTCAGACGTGCAGGTGGGAAGATCACGTATCGGGTAAAATTGTAGATATACACTGCTTGAAACACGCTTGCTGTCTGAGCAAACACACTCACACTTCCAAACGTGAGGATAATACAAAGACATAACGTGTATAATACTTTACTCATTGGGATGCCAGCGAAGATGAAGACGGTAGTTCTCAATTGCAATACTTGGCTGTTACACTCTACACCGTTATCTTCTGTTGTTCAACCATTAGGAGATATGTTGAGAAGCCAACAAAAATTAACAGTGCAATCGCCATTAACCTGCGTACATTTGATGTTTAACAGCGATTAAAAATACACACATTATCGTGATTCCACAAATTTTCTTTTGATACAAATTCGCCTCCGTGCAATATCCATACTCTCTATGAAGGAAATCACCACCGAACAATCCTCCACCGACAAATTATTCCGACCGATTGCATGGCGGCGCAATCTTTACGTCCTTTGGGCGGCGCAACTCATAGCCATGATCGGTACCAATGCGTACATTCCTTTTTTGCCGCTTTACGTCCGTTTATTAGGTGTTACGAATCTTGCAGAAGCGCAATATTGGGGCGGACTTATTTATGCAGGACCGTTTTTCTTTTCAATTTTCACCATTCCGCTCTGGGGAACGCTTGGCGACAAGTATGGGCGGAAGCTGATGATTGTACGCGCTATTGTCGGTCTGACTATTGCCGCGCTGTTAATGGGTTTTGCCCAAAACGTCTGGCAATTATTCCTGCTTCGACT
>JANYIG010000233.1 GCA_025358765.1 Candidatus Kapaibacterium sp. | reverse complement strand
CGGCATTTGCTGTCTGCGTCCGGGTGTCCCGGGCGTGAGTGAGAACATCGAAATTCGCAGCATTGTTGGGCGTTTTTTGGAGCATAGCCGCATTTTATATTTCAAAAATGCGGGCGAAGAGGAAATCTACCTTTCAAGCGCCGATTGGATGCCGCGCAACCTCTACCGCCGCGTGGAGGTCATGTTTCCCGTTCCGGAACCTGCGGCAAAAGCACAACTAAAGTACATCCTGAACACGTATTGGCGCGACAATGCCAAGGCTCGCCGCTTAAAAACGGATGGTACGTATTCACGGCTTGCGCCACCAAAAGGTGAGGAGCCGTTTAGTGCTCAAGAGTATTTTTTGAATGAACTCCGAATGCACGAAAAAGATTACGATTTGCTGTATAACACGCAAATAGGCGCTCAGAACGCCGAAAATGGTTCACATAGCGCACCCGAAGTGCCACATAGCAATAGTCAGGGCAACGGTCACAGCAAAGCGCACGGCAAAGACGCTGCAAAGGAGCGCAGCGCATGAATCTGCCGTTTTTCATAGCTCGTCGGTACCTGCTTTCCAAACGAACGCTTAATTTCATCACGATTATTACGGCAATTTCGATTGGCGGCATTACGATTGGTGTGGCGGCGTTGATTGTGATTTTGTCAGTGTTCAACGGCTTTCAAAGCCTTGTGGAGCGTTTTCTGATTGGCTTCGACCCGCACCTCCGCATCACCGCTGCCCAAACGACCTATCTTTCAAATGCTGATTCGCTCACGCAGCAGGCAACGCTTACTCTGCAGGCATTTCAGCCCGCATTCCCATCTGTGCAAGCCTCTGCCATAGCGGGCGGGAAGATTATTTGCGTGAACAACAGGTCAATGCTTGCCTTCCGGCTTTACGGCGTGGACACGAGCAGCATCGGTGCGGTGTCCGGCATTGCCACGAGCGTGGTTGCTGGCAGATTCGACATTGCGAACGATACGGAGAATACGTTTTTGCACGTTGTGATGGGTGCTGGGCTGGCGGACAAGTTGCGATTGGCGATTGGTGACACGATTACGCTGCTTGCGCCATCCACAATAGAAGCTGCTATCACACAAGCCGCGCCACCGTTGACCGCACGGGCAATCTTAACAGGCGTTTTCCAATCCAGCAACAAAGACTACGACAATTGGCAAGGCTACACATCGCTAGTAGCCGCACGGCATTTGCTCCGTGCGCCGGACGATGCGGCGCTTTCCATAGATGTGCGCTGCGGAGACGCACGGTTGAGCGAATCCGCCAGGGAGTGTTTGCTGAGAGCTTTTCCACCTGACCGTTACCGCATCGAAACGTGGTACGACCTGCACCGCGACTTATACAATGTAATGCGTTTTGAGCGTTTGTCGGCATTTCTGGTACTTTCCATCATCATCTTCGTTGCTGTGTTCAATATTTTCGCTTCACTTTCGATGACCGTTGCCGAAAAACGCGCTGAAATTGGCATTCTGAAGGCAATGGGAGCTACGCCGCGTTTGATTGTTCGCATTTTTTTTAGCCAAAGTATTCTTGTGGGAACAGTGGGAACTTTTGCGGGCGTGGTGCTTGGTTTGGCGCTGTGTTGGGGGCAACTGCATTTCGGGTGGTTTAGCTTGGACACCGCACGGTATCTTGTTCCAGCAATTCCCATCATCATTCATTGGGCGGACGTGCTGGTCGTCAGTGCTGTTGCCCTTGTGCTGTCGTTGCTGGCGGGTTTTGTTCCGGCACGACGGGCGGGTGACGTACGTTCGGCGGTGGCGCTCTTGCGGAAAGAACGTTTGTGAGTATGATGAAACCATTAGAGAGTTTATTCCAAATACTTTTGTATGTCATTCCCGCGAAGGCGGGAATCCAGACCGCAAGCGACCTCTGGACACCCATCGGAGTTTTCCCAGCCCCAGCCTTCGTTGGGGTGAACTCCGACTGGGGCGGGTGTGACAGACCGGTCGATAATTCGGAATACACTCTATTGATGAACACGAAAATAATAATAGCGCTTGCATTCTGCTTCCTTCTTCTTAGCACCCAGCCTCTGTCAGCACAGCAGACAGTGGACTCCGCATCAAATCAAGCGTATAACAGCATCTATGTTGAACTGCTTGGAATCGGCTATTTTGGATCGCTAAACTATGAACGAATGTCAGACTATGTAAACGTAAGAATAGGGCTGACAGCAGGAATAGTGGCGAGTATCACCCATTCTTGGAGGGTTGCTCAAAATGATTATCTCGAAGTCGGTGGAGGTGGATGCCTTTTTGTGGGAATAGGAGGGGCGGGTATTTTTGCCAGCCCTATTCTCGGCTATACATATCATCCTTTTGACGGCGGTTTTTTATTGAAAATACAAACGCAATATTTATTTTTTAATAGTGGGCAGGGCAGTTTTGAATCTCGCGGCTTTTGGATAGGTGTCAGTCTCGGACATAGCTGGTAAAAAAACTTTTTTGTATCATTTCTCAAAACAAACCATTCCCCTGTCTTTTCCCATATTTATGACAACACTCTTCCAAGAAATCGCCGCGCTGCCGACAGAGCAACGAAACACTGCCTCGCAGCATATTGACATTGCAACGGTAGAGCAAATTTTGACCATCATCAACGACGAGGATGCCCGCGTTGCGCCTGCTGTCCGCGCCGAGTTGCCGCATATCGCTCAGGCGGTCGAGCACATCGTGACCGCATTCAAAAGCGGCGGGCGGCTTATCTACGCGGGTGCTGGGACGAGCGGTCGTTTGGGCATTGTGGATGCGTCCGAGTGTCCACCCACCTACGGCACCGACCCCGATATGGTACAAGCGCTGATTGCAGGCGGCACTCCGGCTATCTTCAAAGCGCAAGAAGGCGCAGAAGATCGCATGGATGTTGGCGTGCAGGAGATAGCCGACAAACACGTGACCGGTCGAGATGTTGTCTGCGGTATTGCGGCTTCGGGGCGCACGCCATATGTGTTTGGCGCATTGCGCGAGGCAAAGCAGCGCGGGGCAACGACGGTGATGGTCACAACAAACCATAAATTCCGCGAGCAA
This sequence comes from Candidatus Kapaibacterium sp., assembly GCA_025358765.1. Lineage (GTDB taxonomy): Bacteria > Bacteroidota > Ignavibacteria > Kapaibacteriales > UBA4661 > JANYIG01. The sequence goes on along the minus strand of JANYIG010000233.1, from coordinate 14,578 downwards.
TTTCCTAACGAACCGATTGATATTGTGATTGCGCCCAATGTCGGCGCGGAGGTCGTGACTGGCTCCACGCGAATGAAATCAGGAACCGCACAAAAGCTCGTGTTGAACATGCTCACGACCGCCTCAATGATTCGCATCGGCAAGGTGTATGGTAATGTGATGGTAGATTTGCAGATGACGAATCTCAAGCTCATAGAACGCGCAAAACGTGTAGTGATGGACGTTACAGGCGTTGACTACGACGTAGCAAAACGTGTACTCGAAGAGTGCAACGGTCACGTGAAGACGGCGCTTGTGATGATTTTGGCGGACACAACGAAGAACGAGGCAGTGAGCCGCTTGGAGCAAGCTAACGGTTTTGTGCGTCAGGCAATTGAAGGGAAATAAGTAGGCGAACAGGAAGCGTGGGAAAGCAAAAAATGGCTACTATGCTTGTGCGTAGTAGCCTAACAATTGCTGAGAAGAAAAGATTCTACTCTTGTTCTTCTGTCGCACGCATCTGGCGGCGGATAGATTTCATCCGTGAAAGGCGCTTCTGAATAGAAGGTTTCGTGAAAAATGCGCGTTTTTTGAATTCTTTTAAGATGCCACTACGCTCATATTTTTTCTTGAACCGACGCAGTGCTTTATCAATGGACTCATTATTTTGTACGTTTACGCCAATCACAGACAATTCCTCGAAAAAAGTGAAAAAAATACCATTGGAAATATATGGATAATCAAACGTGAGATTATTGTGCGGAAAGTTTTTCAATTAAACGCTTTTCGCGTTTGTCCTCAAACTGAACAACGATAGCGTGACTACCATTGCTCGTGATTTCCTTGCGGCTCACACGACCAAGCGCTTCCCAGACATTGTGATAAATCACATCACCGATGTTATATTCACGGTGTGGGTCGTATGGGATGGAGTCGTCACGGGAAATTTCAATATCTTCTTCCGCGCTGTTTGCTTTTGCCTCGATTTCGTCCAAATCAACGAGTTGCGAGTGGTGCGTCCGTGTACATCGTGCCCATTGCTGGCGCTTTGAACCATTGATGATAGGCTCACCAATAAGTTCATGCTTGGTTTCCTTCATCAGGAACGGCGAATGAAGCGTGATGTACTTGTTTTTGCGGGTTCGTCTTTTGCGCGGCTGTTTTGCTTTTACCATAATGACTACAAGCCCAAACGATGGTTAAAGAAAAAAGAACAAGAATTTTTCTACAGGCTACAAATATACGCAAATTCTCAGCGATTTCAAAATTTCCCCTGCCAAAATACTTGGATTTCAACGAGCAACACCATAAGTTTGTTGATTTTGTAGCACAATGCCACGGACGGCTGACAAATCCGATTGCAGCTTTTCTAACTTCTGAATTATCACCGAGTCACGAATGCCACACATCTCTGTCGTCATACCGCTTTTGAACGAGGAAGAATCGCTGAATGAGCTTGCATCACGTTTAGAGACTGTTCTGTTCACCATGACTGAAGGCGATTATGAGGTCATTTTCATTGACGACGGCTCTACAGACGATTCCTACAGCGTTTTACAGGCGATTCATATCCGAAATCCTCGTTTCAAAACTGTTCGCTTCCGCCGCAATTATGGCAAATCCGCCGCGCTCGCAGTGGGTTTTAACCGCGTACAGGGCGACGTTGTGTTCACAATGGACGCGGACTTACAAGACGACCCGAACGAGCTTCCGGAACTGCTTGCAAAGTTAAACGAAGGCTACGACCTCGTGAGTGGCTGGAAACGCAAGCGCTACGACCCTTGGCACAAAACTGCGCCCTCGAAACTCTTCAACGCCGTCACCTCGCGCATGAGCGGCATCAAGCTCCACGACTTTAATTGTGGCTTGAAGGTCTATCGCAAAGACGTGATAAAATCTGTGCAAATCTATGGCGATATGCACCGCTACATCCCAGCATTAGCGCACTGGGAGGGTTTTCGCATTGCGGAATTGCCCGTGCAGCACCATCCGCGCATACACGGCGTGTCAAAATTTGGCGCAAAACGTTTTGTAACGGGCTTCCTGGATTTACTTACGGTGCTGTTCACAACCCGTTATATTAAACGCCCTCTGCATTTGTTCGGCACTGTGGGAACTCTGCTCGCGCTTATCGGGCTTTGCATCGAAGCCTATCTGAGCATCGAATGGATGCTTGGTCTTACCTATCTTTCCAACCGCCCATTGTTCCTTGTTGGAATTTTGCTCATCATTGTTGGTGTGCAACTCATTTCGATGGGGCTTTTGGGGGAACTCATCGTCAAGAACTCATCACGCGGCACCGACCAATACCTGATTCGGGCGGAACTCTGCTAAATAAAACGACGGATTTTAGCCTCGACTAAAATATATTTTTTAGTCGAGGCTAAAATTTTTATATTTGTATGTCCCAACACGACAATCTGAACCTTACCAAAAATGTAAATTATGAATTTTTATTCTCTTTTTCGAGCGCCATCCATTCTCGCAATCCTCTGTGTCATTGTTACAACCAGCTTCGTCACCAGTTGTGACACGTTTTTACCGTCTGCGCCATCCGATGCGGACGTGTTGTCCGGCACGGTAAATGATTTAACGCCTGAACAGCAAGCGAATCATGCCAAAGGCGATACGGAATTTGCACGAGTATTCGCACAGGCGGATGGGCTTGGTCCTGTGTTTGTGGCGGCGGCATGTGAAAACTGTCATATAGGCGACGGCAAAGGGCATCCACTCACGTTTCTTACCCGCTTCGGGCGTATGGAAAACGGCACGTTCAATCCAATGCGTGAGCAAGGCGGTCCGCAACTCCAACACCGCGCTATTGCTGGTTACATACCCGAAACAATACCCGTCGGCGCAACAGGCGTAACAAAACTCATGGCTCCGTCCGTTACGGGTTTAGGGTTCCTCGAAGCTGTGGAAGACGCAACCATTCTCGCGCTTGCCGATCCCGACGATGCAAACAGCGATGGAATTTCTGGCGTTCCGAGCTACATTCAACCACCAGACTTTTTTCAGCCGCTTCCAGCACACCACCCCCTCAACGGCTCATACATCGGACGTTTTGGGCGCAAAGCCGGAGCGATTGACTTGCTGCAACAAACCGCAACCGCCTACCACGAAGATATGGGCATCACGTCCGATTTCTTCATGCACGACGTTTTTAACCCGCAACAAGGCGTGTTTACTGGCGACAACGTCCCCGACCCCGAAGTCGGTTCCAGCGTTGTTCGCAATGTCGTGTTCTATCTACGAACACTCAAAGCACCGCAACGCCGCAACGCCGATGACCCAAGCGTGAAAACAGGCGAACAGGCATTTGCAAAAATTGGCTGTGCGGGTTGTCACGTGCCAACGGTCAAAACAGGCAAATCGGAAATTGCCGCACTGAACGAAGCAACAATTCACCCTTACACCGATTTGTTGTTGCACGATATGGGTGCGGAGCTTGACGACAAATACACCGAAGGCAGCGCAAAAACGGCTGAATGGCGTACAACACCGCTTTGGGGTTTGGGGTTATCTGCAACTGCACAAGGCGGGCGGGCGTTTTATCTGCACGACGGACGCGCTACGACGCTTTTGGATGCCATCAAAGCGCATGGCGGCGAGGCAGCCCGCAGCCGCGAACGATTTAATGCGCTCTCCGAGACGGAAAAACAACAACTTATCAAATTTTTAGAATCGCTCTGAACGATACACTCTGTTTTTATGACACGAAAAGAATTTCTTGAAGAATCACTCAAACATGCCGCCGTGCTTGCGGTTGCAGGATGCGGTGCTGGTGCATCACTGCTCACAAGTTGCACAAGCGTCCGCTATGTGAGCGGCGTGGAGCAAGCGAATACTATCAGCATACCACTTACGGAGTTCGCCGAAAGCGCATTCGTCGTTGTTCGCAAAAGCGGCAAACTAACTGCACCGGTGTACCTTTGCAAACAGGCGAACACCACGGGAACAATCGAATACACAGCGCTCGTGATGAAATGCACTCATAAAGGCTGCGAAGTGCGCCCCGCAGGGGATTTACTGATTTGTCCATGCCATGGCAGTGAGTTTACGAATAAAGGCAAGGTGTTGTCGCCGCCAGCAACCGAAAATTTACATGGCTTCCGTACAAGCGTTGACGGTGCTTCGATTCTGATTCATCTTCAGGAAGGCGGCACACAATGAAACACGTGATTCTACCCATGCTTTTTGTAGTATTTACGCACCTGTCGTTTGCTCAGGAGAAAAAAGATTCCACGCAACAACAAATACCAAAACAATCATCGAACGGCACCGCACAAGAAGCCGTGTATCGCCGTCCATTCATTACGTCGTTTGCCAATACTTCTATTGGCGGTTATGCCGAAGCCAACACGAACTATTTTTCGGAGAATGGTATTTCAGAGGGCTTTTCGATGGAAATGCGGCGATTTAATATCTTTTTGTATTCCAGCATTAGCTCACGGGTGAAATTGCTTGCAGAACTTGAATTTGAACATGGCGCGGAGGAAATTTCGCTCGAAACTGCACAAATTGATTTCGAGATTGACCCAGCACTGACGCTACGTGGCGGGATTTTACTTGCACCGATTGGCGGATACAACCAGCGCCACGACAGCCCGTTATATGAATTTGTGGAGCGCCCCCTCGTCACGACGCAAATTATTCCTACAACGCTCTCTGAGATTGGTTTTGGAGCATTTGGACGGTTCTTTTTTGGCGATTTTATTGCTACCTACGACGCTTACATCGTAAATGGTCTGCGCGACGGCGTGATTTTAAACGGCGAAGGCAGAACGTTTTTGCAAGCGGGCAAAAGCAAAGAAATGTTTGGCGAAAGTCATAATGGCGTACCGTTTTTGACGGGCAAAGTGGCGCTGCGACACAGAAAAATCGGTGAAATCGGGGTGTCGTACTACGGTGGTGTATATAATTCATTCCGCAAAGATGGCATCGTGGTAGATAAAAAGCGTTCATTGCAGATTGCGGCAGTAGATTTTAACGCAACGCTTGCGGGCGTGTTGATTCAGGGTGAGGTTGCCATGAATTCGATTGACGTGCCGGAAAGTCTTGGCGAACTGTACGGACGCAAGCAATGGGGCGGTTACGTAGATATTATTGTGCCTGTGTTGCGATTTGCCGTGTTAGAGTACGAAAACGCCGTGCTGAATGCGAACATCCGCCTTGAGCGCATTGATTACAACGTGGGTACTTTTTCTTCGACGGGCGACAATGTTTTCGACGACGTAACCGCAATCGCAGCGGGCGTAAGTTTTCGCCCAACCGCCCAAACTGTTGTCCGCGCAAACTACCGCTACCATTGGATAAACGACCTTCTGGGCAATGCCACGGTACGTAGGGCAGGATTTCAAGTTGGCATTGCAACATATTTCTAATGGCAGCCACTCGAAAAGGTTACAAATACTTGCATTATGGAACGTTATATCTCAAACACTGAGCCTCATAGATCGCTTTCCGATGTACATCGCACGGTCGAAATCCCAAATAACGTCAAAGGCTGGAAACGCCTGCTTGCCTTCTTCGGACCGGCATATCTTGTGAGTGTGGGTTATATGGATCCGGGCAATTGGGCTACGGACATTGAAGGCGGCGCACGGTTTGGCTACACTCTTGTTTGGGTGCTGCTGTTGTCGAATGCCATGGCGGTGCTGTTGCAAACGCTCTCGGCGCGGCTTGGCATCGTAACGGGACGGGATTTAGCGCAAGCCTGCCGTGACAACTACCCCGCTCCAGTGGCGTACAGCCTATGGATTCTGGCAGAAATCGCTATTGCTGCTTGCGACCTTGCCGAGGTGCTTGGCACTGCCATCGGCATCAATCTTCTGTTTCACCTTCCGCTGATGTGGGGCGTGATTATCGCGGGCTTTGATACGATGCTGCTTTTGGCGATTCAAAACCTCGGCGTTCGGAAGTTCGAGGCATTTGTGTTGTCGCTTGTAGCGTTGATTGGAGGCTGTTTTTTGATTGAGCTTTTTTTATCTACGCCCGATATGGTAGGCGTTGCAAAGGGCTTTGTACCACGCTTACCCGACGGAGCGCTTTACGTCGCTATCGGCATTATCGGGGCGACCGTAATGCCACACAATCTCTACTTACATTCAGCATTAGTGCAAACGCGCTCATTCGAGACAACACCAGAAGGCAAGCGCTCTGCGGCAAAATTCAATCTGATAGATTCGGTCGTGGCGCTGAACGCGGCATTCTTTGTGAACGCAGCAATCCTCATATTAGCGGCTTCAACGTTCTTCAAAAACGGCGTGGTCGTGACGGAACTTCAACAAGCACACGAGCTTCTCTCGCCGATGCTTGGAACCTCGCTTGCGGGCGTATTATTCGCAGTGGCGCTGCTTGCGGCGGGACAATCCTCCACGTTGACTGGCACACTTGCGGGTCAAATCGTGATGGAGGGTTTTTTGCATTTCAAAGTTCGTCCCTTCGTGCGCCGCCTCATCACTCGCTTCATTGCTATCGTTCCGGCGATGTACGTTTTGCTCACAACGGGCGATAAAGGAACCTATCAACTCTTGATTTTGAGCCAAGTAATTCTCAGTTTGCAACTGCCATTTGCCATACTACCGCTCATTCACTTCACTGGCGACCGCAAACTCATGGGTGAGTTCACAAGCCCGCTTTGGGTACGGATTTTGGCATGGATAACGGCATTCATTATTGTGGGGCTGAATCTCAAGCTTGTTGTGGACAACGTGGGCGGCGTGATTGCTGATTCCCCGTCGCTTGTGTTGCGCGTGGGCGTAATAATGTTTGCAAGCATAGTAGGCGCATTGCTGCTTTATGTCGGCATTATGCCATTCATAGACCGCTCTGCCCATGGGAAATCGCGGAAACCTGTTGTATCAACATTAGAAGAAGGCGGTACGTTCGAGCTTGAGGGCATTGAATTTAAGCGCATCGGCGTGACCGTCGCCTTTTCTAATAACGACAAAAAAGTCCTGAGCCATGCTTGTATGCTTGCGCGACAACATAATGCTACGTTGTGCCTGTTCCATGTGGTCGAGGGCGCTGCCGGCTTTGTCTATGGACGCGAGGCATTTGATGCCGAAGCACGCGAGGACGAGTTATATATGAATCGGCTGGCGCAATCATTCGAGGCACAAGGGATTCACGCAGAAGCATATTTGGGTTTTGGGGCTGTTCCAAAAGCAATTATCAAACTTGCACAGGAACAAAATGTGGAGATGATGGTGATGGGCGGTCACGGGCATCGTGGCTTGAGTGATATTATCTTCGGCGCAACAATTTCGCCGGTGCGACATGGGCTAAAGATTCCGATGGTGATTGTGCGTTGAGTGTGATGCCTTTCGTTGTTTTTTCGTTCTGCACTTGCGTTCTGGACTTGTCTAAATCAACCATGATGCGTACCTTTGCAGAATGCATTCCGTAGCAATTGTTTTAGAGATGATATCCACGCTTCTCCGAACTTTTACCTCAAAGGTATATCTATGAACCCAACCCAGAGCTTTCACGCAGCAAGCATTGACGACGTTCGCACACACTTCTCCGTTTCCGCCGAGCAAGGGTTGACCGACGAGCAAATCCAAACACTCCGCGTACGATATGGCGCAAACGAACTCCCACCACCCAAAGAAACACCCGCATGGATTCAATTCCTCCAGGAGTTTAACAACCCGATTATTATTATCCTTGTCGTAGCAGGTATCGTGAATGCTATTGTTGCGGAGCCGAAAGACGCACTGGTGATCGGCTTCGTGGTGCTGTTGAACACTACGATTGGATTCGTACAAGAACGGCGTGCAGAAGCAGCGTTAAAAGCCCTCAAAAACTTGGCTCCACCAACGGCGCGAGTTATCCGTAACGGAAAGCATCTGGAAATTGAAACACGGGAGATCGTATGCGGTGATGTCTTGTTGGTGGAAAGCGGAACGCGCGTTGCCGCCGATGCACGGCTGTTGGAAACACTCAGGCTGCACGTTGATGAATCCATGCTTACGGGCGAATCTGTTGCTTCCACAAAAAACCACACGGCGACGATTGACGACCACGCACCGCTTGGCGACCGCGTGACGATGCTTTTTTCCGGTACAATCGTCCAGCGTGGGCGCGGCAAGGCGATAGTCACATCCGTTGGTCAGAGTACTGAACTTGGGAAAATCTCCAAAAACATTTCTGATGCGGAAACCGCACAATCACCGCTTCAAGAGCGGCTTGAACATTTCGGCAAATACTTGAGTACGGCGATTATGGTTATTGTGGGGCTAATTTTTGTGGTGGGTTGGCTACGTGGCAATCCCGTCCTGACAATGCTGCTCACAAGCGTCGGATTGGCGGTCTCAGCGATTCCCGAAGGCTTGCCCGTGTCGGTCACAATTACGCTTTCCATCGGCATGGCGCAAATGGCAAGACGCAATGCCATCGTTCGCAAACTCGTTGCCGTCGAGACGCTTGGCAGCACGAACGTGATTTGCTCGGACAAAACGGGGACACTCACCCGCAACCAAATGACCGCTACACGACTGCTCTGCGGCGGACAAGAATTTAGCGTAACGGGTGGCGGCTACAGTAAAACTGGGGATATTCTGAATGCAGCCGAAGAAAAAGTCTCCTATGCAAGTAACCAAGCGCTGACGTGGCTGCTACGAGTGAGTGAATATTGTACAGAATCGAAGATTAAAGACGCTGGTGAAGAATTTAGCGTGATTGGCGACCCAACCGAAGCGGCGTTGATGATTTTGGCACAAAAAGCTGGATTTGCCGAACGTTTGTTCGATTCTACGAATGAGGCTGCAAGCAGCTCTGGAACTGAGGATTCGTGGCGCGTAACGGTAGATTTACCGTTTGAATCCGACCGTCAGTTTATGGGTGTGAATATTGCCAATGCAAGTACGTATGCAGTATGCTTAAAAGGCTCCACCGAACGTTTGTTACCTCGCTGTACGGCAATGATATATCCTGATGGCTCGACCGTTCCCGTGAACACTGCTCGCATACTGACGATGGTAGAAACGTTTGCAGAACAGGGGTTGCGCGTGTTGGCGTTGGCATACAAAACCACCGACCGTGCGCTGTCGGCGGATGAATTAGACGATGTTCACGAACTCGTATTTGCTGGTTTAGTGGGTATCGTTGACCCGCCGCGCGACGAGGTGAAAGTGGCAATTGCCGAATGCCGCAAAGCAGGTATTCGTGTGGCAATGATTACCGGCGACCATGTAAAAACCGCACAGGCTATCGCAGAGGAACTCGAACTCTCCGAACATGCGGCACCACGAGCGATTGCGGGTAGAGAGCTGGAAGCAATGAGCGATGAAGAGCTTTTTCGGAGCGTTGCCGTGACCGATGTTTATGCACGAGTTTCGCCGACAGACAAACTCCGTATTGTCAAACAACTTCAGGCGCACGGAAACATCGTTGCCATGACGGGCGACGGCGTGAACGACGCACCGGCACTCAAACAAGCAAACATCGGCATCGCAATGGGTGCTGGCACGGACGTTGCAAAAGATGTTTCGAGCATGATTATCCTCGACAACAATTTCGTAAGCATTGCTGAAGCCGTACGGCGCGGGCGCGTGGTTTTTAGCAATTTGCGACATATTTTGCTCTATGTGTTGACCACGAGCCTTGGTGGGGTTCTCACGCTGGCGGTATCAGTCTTGGCTGGGATGCCGCTTCCCGTGCTGCCCGCACAGCTTTTGTGGATAAATCTCGTCACCGACGGCACATCCACATTCCCGCTCGCCTTCGAGAAAGAGCACGGCAACGTGATGAACTACGCGCCACGCAAGCAAGATGAAGCCTTGATTTCAAGGCGAATGTTGGCGAGAATTATTCTTTGCGGTGTGACGATGATGGTGGGAACACTTGGAATGTTCTATTACAGTTATGCGATGCAAAGTGAGGATATTATCAAGGCTCGTACGATTGCTTTTGCAACACTGGGGTTCTTCCAAATTTGGAATGTACAAAATTCTCGTTCGCTCGACCGTTCCTTGTTTATCAAATTGCGTTTGAAAGGCGATGGACCCAACGACAGTTACCGTATAAAATTCAGCGACAACCTGCTATTGCTTGGCGTGATGTTACTTGCGGCTGGGTTGCAGGTGATGGCAGTTGCAGCACCGTTTATGGATACGTTGATGAACACACCAATTGCACTCTCGCTGCGCGAATGGGAATTGATTCTCGCGGTATCCTTTTCAGTAATTCTGGTAGTTGAAATAGAAAAAATTGTCGTCGCGCTCGCTTATCGGCTGAAAAATTCATAATGCTGTATTCATAACCCTGCGCGATTTTTACGAGATAAAATCAGGATATTTTGCCATCTCCTCAGATTTCATACACTCAAGCATTCAACCGATGACACTTGACAGCGCCCTTCCCCTTTTGGTTTGTCCCGAATCCAAGCAGCCACTTTCCTTGCGTACAAACGGCTTCGCACAAGAATTAGTCTGCCCCGCAACGAACAAGCATTATCCCGTGCGGGACGGCATTCCCGTATTTGCCGAACTTGCGGGCGATGAAGCTGCTTCCGCGACGTTTGCATCGTTCGAGACAAAGTATCAAACAGAGGCGGAACCATGGTCGTATAGCGGTCGGGCGGCAGAATTGATGCGGCACGAGTTTGTGGTAGATATTGCCCGCCGCTTTAATCCTTGTCCGGAGCGTGTGCTTGACTTGGGATGCAGTAATGGTCAGCTTTCGTACCGTTTAGGAGAAGCATTTTTGCCCCCGTCGTCACATATCTGTTCACTCGATATTTCGCCGACCGCTGTTGCCCAAGCGCGTGAATACGTACAATCCTCAAAGGCTGATTATTTCTTTCTTGCAGCCAGTTCCACGGAAATTCCTTTTGCCGACAATACTTTCGACACGGTTATCGTCTCTGACGGGCTGCATGGTTGGGAACTTCCACCCGACCTCCAACGGCGCGTGGTTGCCGAGGTCAGTCGTGTTCTGCGAGCAGGTGGATACGCGGTGTTCACGGATTATCTTCACCCGAAAAAATTTGATGGTTTAATAGAATTAATTGGCGAAGGCGCGATGACGATAACAACGGTTGAATACCTTTACGATCGCCTTTGGTATCGCATAGAATCGTGGTTCCACCTCGTGCAAAGAAACCCGCTTGTGAAGGCATTTTTGCGAAACATGGCATTCGCGCGGGCGTTGAAAAGCATTTCACGGCTTTCGGGGCGCAACGGCTCGAAGCATATTTGTGTTGTCACACAGAAGCCACAACAGTAAGCATATCTGTAAGCATATCTGCAAGCACATCTGATCCCATGACGCAAGAATCATTCATCCCGCACAACGCTCTTCCCGTTAAGGTTCTGGCTGCCGTCGCAAGCACGATGCTCCTGCTTTTGCTGTACAGCATCTACAACCACGATTTTTACGTAGATGAGGCGTTCATCGGCGAATATGCCTATTTCCTTGCGCGGGACGGCTACGTGCATTCAGGGTTTTGGAGCGGCTATCTGCGACAAGATGAATACGTTGTGCTGTATCATCACCTATCGGTGTGGGCGGGAGCGTTGATGCTAAAAATGACGCTCAAGATTGGCGGATTACATTTATTGAGCGTACGGTTCGTATCCATTCTTTCTGGCAGCATAGTGTTGGTTATGCTTGCTCGGTATTTGCGCCACAATTATATCGGCAAATGGTCAAGCGTCTGGCTCGGCGTAATCTTGCTCTTACTGATGCCAACGTTCTTTTATTCGTTCAAGTGCTATCGCCCCGAAATGCAAACGGCAATGCTTGGCTTCGCCAGTTATTATGCGCTTTACAAGTATATACGTGAGTTCCGTTGGCAATTCGCCGTCGTAGCAGGTGCATGTGCCGGAGCCGCCATGCTGTCGCACCTTGCGGGCGCTATGTACGTGGGTGCAGGTGTGGGGATGCTCCTTGTACACAAACGGTATGCTCATGCAGTAGTGTTTGCGGGCATTGCAGGGCTTGTGTTTGCACCGTATCCCATTGACGTTCTCACGCATTGGGACTATTTCACAGCGCAAACATCGAATCCGCAAGCGCAAGCAAAACTCGTGTTTACGTTCTGGACACCGCTTTTACACTTGTTCCATGAGCAACAGCGGTTTTTCTGGAAACCCCAGTTTATTTTAATGAGCGTGGCGTGGCTGGTGGCACTGGCGATTTCGTGGCGGCATGGTTCGCACGAACAGCACTTTTTGCGGCTCTATTCCTTGTTTCTCGTGCTGGTATTGGGTGCGGCATTAGAAGACAAACGGGATTATATGGTGCTGTATGCACCGTTTATGGCGCTTGTTATTGTCTTTGCGATTGAATCGGTTTTGCGTTCCAGTGCTCAACGAATGCCCAAAATAGCCTTAGCGGTTGCGATTACTGCCTTTGCAGGATATGGATTGTATTTTCAAGTACGCGATACGTTTTTGACAAAAGAACCAATTGTGGAACTCAATCGTGAGATTGGCGCTTACCTACCAGACGGAGCACGGTGTGTAGCACCGATGAACATGATGTACAACGAGCTTCCACGCCTGACAATGTTTGCCTTCTCGAACGCCGCAGACCGCGTGGACGGCGACGTAGCGACAACAACAGTGCAAGGTATCACGCGCTTTTGCGATTCACACGCTGTTGAGTATGTGATTACTAACCGCTACGGCGAACCCCGTGAATGCGTCTTCGATGCCGCAGAGCGAGCCTCAGAACTTGCTTCCGCGTTTGAAACAATCGCCTACACAAGTGAATACAGCATTCTCAAACGACGCGCACCGAATACCAATAACTAATGACCAATGGCTACATGCCCAATGAAAATCCTCATCGCGCAAATAGGACATTATGGAGATATGGTGCTGATGACACCGATGCTGCGCTTGCTTAAAGAAGCACAGCCGCAGGCACGGCTTCATGTCTTGGCTTCACGGCGCAATCATGCGATTATCCGCTCGCATCCGCTTGTAGAGCGAGTGCTGGTCTATGAAAAACGCATCCCAGCATTGGTGCGCCTTCTGGCGCATATTCGCCGCGAACGCTACGATGTGTGGATTGACCCCAAAGATCATTTTTCACGGGAAAGTGCCTTATTTGCAACGTTCGCTCGGTTTTGCGGCGTGGGGCAAACGATTGGTTTTAATCGTCCTGACAAACCAGTATTTACCATCGGGCTGCCAGAATTTGATGAACGGGAGCACTGCGTAACAAAAAACTGTGCGGCGTTGACAATATTTGCTCCTCTTCATATTGAAATGCCACCCACACCACCACGCCCAGAGCTTTTTTGTAAGGCAGACGCAGAGCGTTTCGTGGCGGATTTCCGTGCAGAGCGCACAAAACCGTGCATTGTGGCAAATATTTCCGCCGGAAGCCCAACACGCTACTGGCGGCAAGAACACTGGAAAACTTTGCTGCGGAACCTCGGTGCTGACCGCTACGACATTGTACTTTCCAGTACGCCTGATGATAAGCCGCTTCTGGAGGACATTCACATTGCTGTGCCGCATACACGCATTTTCCCGTCGCGGTCTATCATGGATGTGGTTTCGCTCGTGAAGGCTTCCACGCTTGTTCTCACGCCGGATACAGCCGTTATTCATATTGCCGCAGCGTTCAATGTACCGTGCGTGGCGCTCTACAATGCGCCTGCGTGGAATTTTCACAAATTTGCCCCGCTCAGCAGTATTCATGCCGCATTGCAGCCGCCATCCGGACACGAATATTTGCGCGATATTCAACCAGAAGTCGTTTTGCAAGCGGCTCGGGAATTGGGAATGAAGAATTGGGAGTGAAGAATGGCTAAAAAGACGCTTGAATCCTTAAATCGCCGATTGATGTACAGTTTGTTGCGCCTTCTTGTCCGCAACGAACCACTCACGCAGCCGCTTGACGGCGCAACGATGCGGAAGATTCTGATTCTGCGCTACGACAAACTCGGCGACATGGTTGTGACCACGCCAGTGTTTACGCTGCTTCGGGAGCGATTGCCAAACGCAGAACTTCACGTGCTTGCCTCGCCGCGCAATGTGGGATTGCTGGCGGCAGATGCACGGATAGCACAAACAATAGTGTTCGACGGCAGTTGGTCGTCGGTACTCGGTTTGATGCGCCGTTTGCGGCGGGAAAACTACGATGCGTTTTTTTGTTTGGTGTTCTACAAAATGACCTACGCAGGGTTGCTGGCGAATATCTTGGGCGGGCGCAAGCCGCACAAAATCATGATTGCTCACGAAGAGCGCCACAACTTATATTCGCTGTGGTTCAATCTCCTCGTCCCTGTCAGTACCAAACAGCCGATGGCACAGACGTTGGTAGAGCTTGTGTGCAAGACGTTTGGATGGGAATACACGCCAGAACCAGAAATGATACGGTTCGATATTGCAGTGACCGAACGCCACAACGCCATTGCCGAAGCGTGGTTTGCTGCAAATGCTCCCCGAAAGCCGTGTGTGTTCTACAATCTTTCTGCGGGAATGCCGTTTCGTCAGTGGTCGTTCGAGCGGAATGCGGCGTGTTTGCAGGCATTGACCGCGCAATTTCCAGAATTAGCGTTTGTGCTGAATGCCGCTCCACCTGAACGCGGTTCAGCGCAACACTTGGCGGCGATGTTCCCCAATGCTATTGCCGT
>JANYIG010000230.1 GCA_025358765.1 Candidatus Kapaibacterium sp. | reverse complement strand
TGTTTTCATCATTGCTTCGGTGTATTTCGTGTCGTAGTAGCGCCAATCCGTTGGCGCTGCGACAGCGATGCCCGCCTTGAACTCCTTGCTGCGCGTCATACCCGCTAACGTGAAATATCCCCCAAACGACCATCCCCACATTCCTACACGGCTTGAGTCAACGTAGGATTGCTTTTTGAGCCATTGTACGCCCGCCACAATATCGTTCAATTCGTTTTCGCCAAGTTGTTTTAAGCACGTGTTTTCATACGCTTTGCTGATAGCGGCTGCACTGCGGTTGTCCATTTCCACAATCAAATACCCTGCATCGAGCAACATTTGGTAGTAATAATAATCACGGTTAATCCAACGGTTTGCCACCACAGGTGCGGACGGTCCGCCATAGACGTGGACGATAATCGGATAGCGTTTGTTTGCGTCAAAATCTTTGGGTTTGAGTATCTGTGCGGGCATCTGGTAGCCGTCGGCAAGCGGAATCGTGAACAACGTCGGAAGCTGGATTCCTTGTTGCGCCACAACTTCTGTTCGCGCCGGAGCCAGTACCGATGCTCGTTTTGCCTCATCTTTGTTCACAGCATACAGCGAAAGCGAGGGCGGCGTACCGATATTCGAGTAACGGTCAAAGAAGTAGGAGGCATCGGGGCTGAAGGTAATACCGTGTGAGCCTGTTTCCTCCGTAAGGCGTTGCATCTTCGTGCCGTCGAGTTTGATTTTGTACAAATGTCGCTCAACCGATGATTTTTCGATTGCCTTAAAATACAGAATGCCGTTTTTCTCATCCACCGCCGCTATCGCTCCGCCACGAGCCTCGCCCACAGACCATTTACCCTGCGTGACAGCATTCACGAGCTTTCCGTCCATCGTGTAACGGTAAATATGGTTGGAACCCGTGCGCTCCGATGCCCACAAGAAATGCTTTCCGTCGTTCATAAAGTACAAATCATCATGCGTATTCACCCAGCCGGAATCCGTTTCCGTCAAAATCTTCGTGGTTTTAGCCGTAACGCGGTCTGCAAGGTACAGCGTAAGTTCGCGTTGGTCGCGGGTGAGTGTCTCGACGGAAAGGCGATTGTCCGGTGTCCATTTTGCGCGAACGAAATATTCAAATTTCGGGTCAATGCCCGCCGTTCCTACATCCAGCCAACGCGGTTGCGCGGGTTTGTCGAGGTCAAGGATTCCCATACGGACTTTTGGATTCGCGCCGCCCGCTTTTGGATACCGTTGTTTGATAACCTCTGGCACGGCTGGTTTGAACCTCTGGAATGGTAGCACCGTCACGGACGATTCGTCGGATTGGTAGAACGCAATGGATTTGGAATCTTCGGACCAATAATATCCTTCCGGAGCACGGTCATACACTTCTTCCCAATACACCCACGAAAGCTCGCCGTTCAATATGGTTTCTGCACCATCGTTTGTAAGGCGCGTCTCTGCTTGTTTTGTGATGTCATAGACGTACAGGTCGTGGTTGCGAACAAATGCGATTTTCATGCCATCTGGCGAGAATCGTGTGTATTCGTCCGCCGCGCCCTTGAGGATAGATTTTATCTCGTTTGCAGCAATATTCACGAGCAAAAGTTCTTCGCCCATGTCAATAATACCATAACTTCCCTGTTTATTAAACGTCGGCATGGCAACATCTTCCGTACCGCGCAGCGCTTTCATACTGGCTTTAAGTTTTGCCATGTCGCAGAACGCAGTTTTTTTGCCTGTTTTAGGGTCAAGGCGTTCCCACGTGCGGGAGGCAGCTGGTTGACGTATGTCATAAAAAAGTGCCGTGCCGTCCGAGAACCAATGTGTTGCTGGGACAATAGCGGCTTCGCGGGATTTGGCGCTAAAAACCCACTCGACGGTGATTTTTTCCTGCGTCGCGGGCTGCGGCGAAGAAGTCTGTGCGTGAGTGTTTATGCCTACAAAAGCAAGTACGCACCATGCGAAGGCTGAGAGAATGCGAGTATGAATGTTCATAGATGATAGAATGGAAAGAAGAGGAAAAGAGGGATTAAATTGAACAGCGGGCAATTTACGAATGTAGTGGAAATCTTCCACAGCCTTCGTAAAGAAAGGTCAGAATTTTTTGCGGGGGACAGGATAAAATCAAAAAACCGTAGCATAAATCGCCGAAGCTTCGGGGCAACCGTGGGGACGGGAATTCATCCCATTTTTGGTTATTTGACTTTTCAAACAGGTTCTAATGGTCAATGGCATTAAGTTAAGCGTAAACGAATGGTATTTAAGTGCTTACGTACTGCAATATTTCGCCCCCTTGATAAAGGGGGAACGGGGGATTTGAGGTTTGATGCCTTTTGCCGAAAATCCCCCGCTCACTGCGTTCGCTGCCCCCTTTATCAAGGGGGTAAGATTTTATGAGGCTTTCAGCCTTAACTTAATGACATTGGTTCTAATGGTATCCATTGGGAAGTTTCACCCTCGAAGCCAGCACTGTAAGCAAAATCGGCACGGTTAGAATAAGAAAAAAACTTGACCACACCACGCCGCCAATAACAGTCGCCGCAAGTGTTTGCCAAAATCCGTGCTGCGTTTGCACGAGCAGTGGTATCATTGCCAAGACTGTTGTGCAACCTGTAATGATAACCGGTCGAATTCTTTTGTAGCTGACAGCAACCAATGTTTCCATAGAAAGTGTATCACTTGTTGCTGTGTGTCTATCGGTGTACCTATCGTTCAAGCGGATATGATAAACCATGACAATAGCAATATTGACCGCCAAGCCGATGAGGAGCAACATTCCGGCGTACGCGCCTCTATCAACCGATAAATCAAACCACCACAACGAATACACCGCACCCATAAGGGCAATGGGAATCGTGCAGACAATCACGAGCGGCACACGCAGGGATTCAAAGAGTGCTGCGCCAATCATAAATATCAGCAACACCGATAGCAAAAGTGCGCTCAAGATTTCGAGCGTTTGTTCTTCGCCGAAAGAAAAACGCCCGTTGACAGACTCAAGGCTGTATCCGGGACGAACAGGTATAGAAGCGAGTGCTTGCTTCAAAAATTCCTCTCCGTAGCGGTATGGTCCTTGAAACTCAAAGGTAATGGTGCGGACATATTGGCGGTTTTCACGAAAGATTTTTGCGAGTGCTTTGCGCTGCGAGAGGTGTGCGACGCTGCTGATTTTACTTTGTGCGCCTCGGCTGTCATTGAACACGCGCTCCATGAGTTCGCTTGCTTGGTTGTCCTCATAGCCTGCATATTTCACATCGTAGGAGAGTTCTTCATTCCCAATCCGAAAGCGATTACCGCCCAGCGTGCCGATAGCATTCATGCGGACAAGCGGCAAAACTTGTTCAATCGTTGCACCGCTTCGCTTCAAAAGTTCGCGGTCAAGCGTAAGAATATTTTCAAAAATTTCGGGGTCGCCCCAGAATGCCGAACGGTCAATATCTACTTGCGCTACACGCGGATTGCGCTCAATGGTGCGCCGAAATTCCTGTGCTAATGCCTTCACATCGTCATAGTTAAATCCTTTCACCGTAACGGCAAATGAGACAGGCGCACCACCGAAACCCGTGCTGAATGCCTCGCCGTAACCGAAGACGCTCACCTCCAAGCCACCAAGCCGCGTGGCGTAGGCGGTCAGATAATTTTTGAGTTTGTAGGGAAAAGAGCGGTCCGCAAGATTGGTCGGAAATTCCACCCGCAAAAATGCCATTTCATCACTCACAACCGATGTGCTGAGAAGTTTAATATTGCTCCCATCCGCTGTTCGGTAGCGTAACATTTCCCGTTCCATGTCTTTTGCCAACGTGTTGATACGTTCGATGCGGTTGCCATTGGGAAGTTTCATCACGACCATCAAATACTGTTCGCCGCCGACTTGCCACATATCGCCTCGGGACAGGCGATTGGAAAAAATATTCCACGCTCCGCCGATAACCATTTGTAGCGAAGGTTTTATGTAGCCGTAAAGCGGTGAGTCAAAGACCGCATTGTAGGCGGGAGCGATGTACGGCGTTTCTATGTGTGCCGGAAGCAGCCATATTGGAATACCCGCAAGCACCACTAATGCTGCAATGGTGGTCTTTCGGAATCGTGCTATCACGCGAACCAGCCATGAATACAGCAAAAAAGGGATATTGCTCCGGCGTGAGCCACCGTCTGCGTTATCAGTGTTTACCGCATGATAGTTCGGAAGCCAATATCGGCACAATATCGGCACAAGCCAGAGTGACACCAGCACCGAAGCACAGACAATAATCACGGACGCGAGGGCAAAGTCTGCTAAATAAGCGCGGAGTTCTGTTTCTAAAAAAAGCAATGGTACAATAACCGCTATGGTCGTCAGTGCCGAGCCAAGAAGAGGCACTGCCATAGCACGAGTGTTGAGTACAAAACGGTAAAACGAAAGCGGAGAAAGTAACGTTGTTGCGGGTGCATCAGTACTCAGCCGCTCCAAATATTCCGCCATAATCACGGTATTATCCACCGCTATTCCAAAGCCCAGTAGGATAGCCGCAATCGTAATGATATTCAGCCCAACGCCCGCCACTGCAAAACCAATTGCCGAGAGCGAAAGCGCCACCACCACTGCCGAAAGAACGATTGCCACTACGCGCAACGCGGCTGCACGACGAAAAATGAGCAGCATCATGAGCGCAACCGCAGACATTGCGTACGCAAGCGTTGTGTACAGGTCGGCAAGTTCGATACGCATTTTTTCGCTGGTGTCGTTCTCTTTGATAAGTGTGTAACCTTGCGGCAATGAGGCTTCCAAGCGCTTTACGACCCCGAACACGTGGTCGGCTGTGTGGATAATATCCGCACCTTGTTCTTTGCGGAGTCGGAGCGTCACGGTTTCCTTCCCGTTCAGTCGGTAGAATGATGTTGGCGCTGCATAATCATCGTTGATGCGAGCAATATCACCCAAACGTATAACGGCAGGCTCTTGGTCTGCTCCGCGCTCTGCGCTTGCTAGCGTAGCGCTTGGTGGTGTGGTGTTTGGTGATGAGACTGCCGAGGGCGTTTGTGATGAAGAGCGCACAGCAATCGGAAGACGCTTCAAATCTTCAATGCGCGTGAATGATTGAACAATAGTGGTATGTGCCAGCGTTAGGATGCTATCGGTAGGATTATTGCTTGCATGAACATTCCCGTTTGCCCGAATATTTCTTGCACCGGAAAGCGTCAAATAGGCATCTTGCAGAGCAGCATTTACCTCTTCAGGGCGAAGGCGAAGGCTTTCCATGCTGCTGCGGTCAAGTTCGATGCTGATGTGGCGAAGGGAACCGCCGCCTATTTCCACATCGCTCACACCTTTGACCGAACTGAGCGGTAATTTCATATATTCTTCTGCGTAGCGGCGCACTTCGCCCGCACTCTGGTTTGCAGAGAGTGTGTAGGTTAGGAACCCTTGCATTTTTTCGACCTCTTCCGGCACGTAGGGCGATACTTGTGGCGGCGCAACTTCGCGGGGTAGCGTTTCCATAAGATTGGAAAGGCGCTCGTTGATTTCCAGACGCGCCATATCCACGTTCACGCCGGGGTGAAATTCCAACGTGAGTCGCGCCCGCCCTTCGGAGGAAACCGACGAGAGCGTTTTTAGTCCGGCGAGTTTGGAAAGTTCTCCTTCGAGCGGAGCAGTGATGGTGGATTCAACGGCTTCGGGCGGTGCGGACTGCCACGCAATGCTGACCGTTAGGCGCGGGTACTCCACCTCCGGCGTAAGTTGGCTGGGCAGCCCACGAAAGGAGACGATGCCCACTGCAACGATAGTCAGTGCGACCATAAGGCTGCTAACGGGGCGGACGAGCATGGCAGAGAGGAGGCGAGCGAGCATGGATTGTAGAGAGCGAAAATATGGGTGTAGAGAAAATTATAGCATTGAGCTGATAAGGGTAAGAACATCGTCCAGTAGCATTTCCGGCGATTCTTGAATATTATTTTCGTCGTTCTGATGTCTGTGGTGTGGAAACGTAGCAATATGCGGATGATGAGGCGCATTATCCCAGCGTATAAGAAGTGTACCATCGGGATTCATCCATTGAAATGCATATTTGCGTTTGCCGAGACGGGGAAGTATCGTTTCGGCATAAACCAGAACAGAGGAATTGATGAGGGTACAGCGAATTTTAATTTCCGAGAGGCGTGC
>JANYIG010000192.1 GCA_025358765.1 Candidatus Kapaibacterium sp. | reverse complement strand
CCACGCGCACGGGCAAGCTCTACAAGTCATTCGCTCCAAACAACTCGAATAACATTTTCGTGGTGGATACGGGCGACGGTAAGCTGCTTATCAAGTACGGCACAAGGCTTATTTATGCTGGTGTTCAGGAAAACGGCGGATTCATCAAGAGTCAAGGCAGAATGCACCTTTGGTTTTGGGCGCAATACCAGAAAACACACAATGAGTTTTTCAAAATCATGGCGTTGTCGGTGAAAAAAAAGGGCGGGGTAACGATACCAGCGCGTCCGTACTTTGCGCCTGGCGTAGAGCGGTTTCAACGTGAGGGAATGCCGTTGCTCTTGAAAGACATTGCACAGATTCTGTATGATACCATCAACAAGCAACAATGACACGCAGAGACTATTTCACACAAGAGCTTTTGGCAGCGCTCACGGCAGAACCTGCCTTGCATGTGCTGCGAAACTTTGTGGTTTCGCAAGCGATGGAGTACGCAACGCCTTACGCGGCTGTTGATGTGACAACGGAACAATTTAATTTTTTTCAGCAAGAGTATAACGTCGTGCCGTCGGCTCGCAAGGGTACGTGTCAGTTCAGTATTTATGCGGGTTTCAAGCTCGACTTTCAAGACGTGACGGATGCTGGGTTGCTTGCCGCAGAATGTAATCGGGTGTTTGCGCTGGTAGAAAATGCAATAGAAATCTACTCGTTCAACGATACCACGATTAACGGGAAAGACTTGGAACTAACGAGCGTGACGATACAAACGCTTGTTCCAGCGTTTCTCGATACCGAAATGCGCGGCAATGCGTTGATAGAAGGCGCTATCGAGTATGTCGAGTATGCGCCGTGAGATTTTTTCATCACCATTTTCATCACCATGCAAACAATAGAATTACAAAATGCGTTGTGCTATAACGGCACGACGTACAACGCGGGTCACCGGCTTGAATTGGAGGATGAAACCGTTGCGTCATTGGAACGCGCGGGCATACTTGTAACCGTTGTGAACAAGTTGCAACCGCAAGCCTCAAAGCTCTCACAAGCACCGCAACAAGCGATAAGACCAAGCTCTGAGCCTCCAAGCGAGCAATAATAGTATTCTTTTTATCACCACCATTACAGTACAACTATGCCAGCACCTACAGTACCCTCAAACGTACCACCTTCCCAGTTCGGAAGTAGTAAGATGTGGTTCGCCGATGTGACATTGGACACATCGGTATTGCCACAAGTTATCACCGTCGGAACGTGGTCACGGTTTGCCATTGTGAAAGACAGCGAGTTGGACGTGAATCCAATCGGCGAGCAAAAGATTTCTGACGAGGGTGGAAACCAGTGGCTTATTTCTGCGTTGAACTCGGAAGTAATTTTGAAAGGCAATTTCTTTCGGAGCAAAACCAAAGACATTCTTGATATGTTCGGCAATCCCAACACCCGTGACCAATACTGGGCGGTTGTGAAGGAAGTATCGGAGCGCAAACGCAACGGTGTGTATGAATATCTCTATATGCCAATATGTCGAATCGCTGGCAATTTCACGTTGAAAGCGCCCGGCAACGATGCACCGTTTGAATTGTTGGCACTTGCTACGCCGATTGACCAGATGCAAACGATTAGCGCCGCAAACTTGCCGGGATGTTCGGCGCTCACGGGTTCGGTTTCGATTACCGTGAAAGCGGGCAGCCACTACGGATACGATAGCATTTAAGTTTCACCACGCCGCTTGTGTTTGTCAAGCATGAGCGGCTTTTTTCTTGTTACCATGAACGAACGATTTTTTATCGAACTCACGGATAATGACGGCGTTGTGCAACGGTTTTGGTTGCCCGACTTTCAACGTGAATGGACGCTGCGACAGGATAAAGAATTTTCTCGCACGTTGAAAGCAATGCTTGCCGGAACAGACATAACGGCATTAGAAGAGCAAAATATTTTAGGGTTGATTCAAACGATTGTGGAATCCGACGACGTACCGCGCTTGCTTGCATGTGCGTTGTTGCCCGAATCCGAAAAACGTTTCAACCCTGACACGATAGCAGCGCGAGAAGCATTGTTTGAAAATATCACCAACGCGCAGCTCCAAGAGGTGGTGCAACGTTTTTTCGATTCCGGCGCGAGGTTACTGGCGGGCGTTTCCCCTACCTCTTCGCAAACGACGGAAGCGGCGAACAAGCAGGCAATGACAGCGATTGGATAGTATGGGCGAAAGAAGACGACCCATTCTTTGTGCCTGCATGGTATGAGGAGAACGTAGAAGAATGGTTCACGATTGTGCAGCTTGTGACCGATTATGACGTGACGAAACATGAAGCGTGTGAGGATATACCACTAAGCACCATCCTTGCTTACGCGGATACTATTGTGAAGCGCAATACACCAGACAGCGACAACAATGACAGAGCTAACAGCCAGTATCAATCTTGATTTGACCTCGTTTCTTTCGGGCTTGCAAAAAGCACGAGAGAGCATGACAGACGCGGGGAAAATCATTAAGGACACATTCACGGGCGTGAAAGTGAACGTTGACGCAAGCGGCGCTACGTCAGGGATTAAACAGTTTACGGACGCAGCGGATGTGGGTTTGAAAGCGATTGCGAGCGATATTGCCAATGTAGTCACGGGCGCTACCACGTTGGGCAGAGAGTTTCAAGCCGCAACCGCAACGATTAACAAGAGCGTAAACGAGCAACGAAGCGCATTGGCGGGTTTGATTGCGGGCGGCAAAGAAGGTTCGCCGGAATACCAAGCGATTTTGGGCAAGTTAAAAGTGGACTTGGAAGAAAAGAAAAAGCTGCAAGCCGCATTCGCACAAGCGGAAAAAGCTACGACGGACGAAGTAAAAGAGCGGTCTTCGGGGATAGGCGACATTGTGAAACAGGCTCTTGGTTTTGCAGGTGGAGGTGTGATACTTTCTGGCTTTGCGGGCGCAATCAGTTCGTTCGGGAAATTGTATGAAGCAGGGCAAAACGCTGTCAAAAGTCAAAAAGAGTTGGAGCTGGCGTTTTCGCAAGCAGGGCTTTCCGGTGCGGCGTTAGATAGCCAAGTTTCGCGCACGGCGGGCTTTGTGGCGAACATGGCACGTCAGTTCGGCGCAGCGCCTGCCGAAATACGTGGGCTTACAAAAGAAGCGGCAGTGTTGGGGAATGCGACAGGACAACTGAATGAAGATTTCGTAAAAACTGCGTACACAATTCAGCAAGCATCCGGCGGTATGGTAGATGCAACGCGGGTTGTAAAGATATTTTCTCGCGGACTTTCTGACCCTGAAAATATCAATTCGTTAAACCTGCTGAAAAAACAATTTCCGGCGTTGTCCAGTTCTATAGAACTCGCAACCACGCCGATGGAACGCTTACGCCTTATCTCGCTTGCAACAGCCGGCGCTCAAAAAACCCTTGCTGAACAGGCGCAATCGCCTGAGCGAGCGCTTGACCGTTTGAAAGATTCGCTTGACAGAATCAAAGGAGCAGTAGGGAAGTCGCTGTTTCAAGCAATCTCGCCGCTTCTGGAGATTTTCAACAAATTATCCGATGCAATCTTTACAAACATCAAACCCGCTTTCGATGTGTTGCCAAAGATAGCGGCAGGCGTTGGTGCGGCGTTAAAACCGATAGCGGCTGCGGCTTCTGTTGTATTTGGCGTGGTGACTTCTGTCATTGGTTCGGGAATTTCGGTATTGATTGGCGGGCTTAAATTTTTGGTCAACGCCATTACGCCGTTCATTACCGCTATCGAGGTTGTTGGTGCGGTGTTGGGCGGGCTTGTTGTCTATGCGTCATTAGGAAGTATTATAGCGGGTTTGGGTGCGGCGTGGACTGCTGTTGTGGGTGTGTTTACGGCGGGTGCTGGCATATTAACGGGTGCATTCTCGACATTGAGCGCGTCCGTAGCGGCGGGCTGGGCTGCAATACTTAGCCCTGTAGGTCTTATTGTTGCTGGTATAGTCGTATTGGTGGCTGGTTTTGTGCTGGCGTACAAATATATCACACCATTTCGGGATGCCATAGACGGGCTTGTGGACGGCGCGAAAGAAATTTTTGCGGCAACAGTGCCGTTGTTTGCGGAGCTTGGAAGCGTATTGATTTCGATAGGAAGCCTGTTATTTCAAGTGTTGATTGCGCCGTTGCGATTGTTGTTCACTGTGTTCGCAGCCATAGGCAGCGTGATTCTACAGGCTGTTGGCGGATTTTTCAAATTCGGGTCGGCTGCAAAAGATACAGGCACGTTTGTACAAAAATTTACGGGGTATATTGCCGATGCGCTTGAATGGTTGCAACGTTTGAATGCTGTTGCGGCGGGCGTTAGCGCGGTATTCGTCGTGATTCAAAAAGTTATAGGTGATGCTGTTAATGCGCTTGCTCACTTGGATTTTAAGGGGATTATTTCTGCGTTTTCCGGTGTGGGTGACAAAGTTGGAAAAGCGTTTAATGAAGGTTTCAACAAACAAATTAGCGCTAACGAAGAGGCAGAAGCCGCCGCAACAAAGGTCGCAGAAGCTACGTCGGCGATTGGTGAAAGCGCGAAACTTTCGGCGATGCAAATCGAGCAAATGGCAGCCGAGTATGAAGGCATCAAACAAAAAGTCGAAAATGACTTAAAGAAACGTGCTGGTGCCGAAAGTCTATTGTTATTGCGTTCCGACCCTGTGGCTATCAAGAAAGAAATTGAACGCTTAGAAAATCAGAAAAATGATGCGGGCAAAATCTACGATAAGCAGGTGGTGGATGCAAAAGGCAATGCCGAGCAGTTGAAAAAGATTGCGGCTGACCGCGCGAAATTTCTTTCGGACGTTGACAAGCAAATCGGTGATACCAAAAAACAAGCCTCGAATGCGCCGGAGCAAATCAAACAGTTGAAGGAAGAGGCACAAGGGCTTTTGCAAGAAAAAAACCGTCAAGCTCGCATAGATGCAAACGTTTCGCTCGAAACCGATAAGAACAAACAAGCGGCGCTTAAACTCCAACGCCTAAAGGCTGACCTCGATTTGAGACAAGACGAGGAAACGGCTGCGGCAGGGCGTATCACGAATTTGCGTAACCGTGAGCAAAAATTGCTTGATTTGAAGACTGCTTACGCTATCAAGGGCTTGCAAGCGCAAATCGTGCAAACAAAAGGTGAGACAGGCATATCGGATTCAGAACGTGCTACGAAATTGAAAGAGTTAAATGACCAACTCGTAAAAGCAAAAGTAGATGCGGCAAAAGAGCAACAAGCACTCACCGCAAAGTACGCTAAAGAAGATTACGACTACGGAATCAAATTAGAAGTCGAGAAAAACAAAGCAGTTGTAGAGCTTGCAAAGGCAAACGTGGCGCTGCTTATAGCGCAAGATGTGGAATCCTCGCAAAAACGCGCGGCAAGCCGTGAAGTTCTTGCAAAAGCGGAAACACAAGCGACGCTTCGCACGTTTGTGGACGCGCAACCGGAATATCAAAAAATTCTCAAAACACAAGTTGACGATGCTATTGCCGCAGGGAATTTATCGGCAGAACAGGCGTTAAAACTTCGTGAAGAACTCTACACACAATATCGTTCGCGGCTTTCGGGCGGGGATGAAACGGCGGCAAGACAATATCAGTCCATCGTAAAAGCACGTTCTATTGAAGAGGCGAAAGCGGCGCGTGAGGCACAATACGAAATTGAAAACGCCCGAATAAAAACGATTGAAGACGTGGCGCAACGTGAGGCGGCGCAACGAATAGCGAACGCTAAGAAAATCTACGATGAAGAATTGATTGCAGCAGGCACAAATGCAACGCTGTTGGAAGAGGCGGAAATCAAACGTGCGACGGAAACAACGGACGCAAAAGCCGCGCTGTTCATTGCCGGAACAACAAACACGGTAGAGCATGAACGGCGGATTCAGCTTGCGGCGGCAACGAAACAATATTTGAACGACAAGCTCTTGCTTGCGCGGACGACAAAAGAGAAGCTCAATATTGTGCAGGAATACGCAGACGCACAAGCGAAAATAGAAGAGGAAGCCTCAAAACGCTTGAGCGGTGACGAAGAGTTGGGAAACTTGCGACGTTTGGAAGAACGCAAATTAAAACTTGCGCGTGAGTTTGCTGAAAAGCGTAAGGATATTGAGTTGCAAGCGATTCGTGCAGTAAATCCGGGCTACGATTACATCCTCAAAGGCTTGGATAACATTACGGCAAAATTAGACGCAAAACGGGAAGATTACGACAAGCAAAAAGCAGATTTGTTAGCGCGACGGGATGAAGACCTTGCGGCGGCAAGTGGGGACTACAAAAAACGCATTGAAATTCAGAAAAAATACTTTGAAGACGCGCAAATTCTCGACAAAAAATACATCGGCACGGCGGCGGTTATACGCAACATTCGCGCTGCGGTGGGGGAGACGTTTGCGGACATTGGAAAGAAAAACGAAAATGCGTTCAAAGAATCCACAAAAGGCGTACAAAAATTCTCTGAACTCGCTTCAAATTCAATTACACAATTAGCCACAGCTTTTGCCGCAAGCACAGCAAGCCTTATTGCAAGCGGGGACGGCGTTGGGAAAGCCTTAGCAAAGTCAGCGTTTAATGCGCTAAACAGCATCGTTCCCATTCTTATTGCTCAAATTTTTGGGCAATCTATAGCGCAACTTGGACCAATAGCCGGACCGATTGCCGGCGCTCTATTAACCGCCGGACTGTACACACTTGTTGCTGTTGCGCGGGGTGCATTAGGTTTCAAAAAAGGCGGCTACACTGGTGACGGCGCACCGGACGACACGGCGGGCGTGGTGCATAAATCGGAGTTCGTTAGCACCGCAAAAACGACGCAACGCGAACGCCCATTACTGGAGTTTTTGCACAAAGGCGGCTCCTCAAAAGAATATTTTGAGCGCGTTATTATGCTCAATAACCGCGCTGTAAACGCTTCTCCGAAAATAGACCTGTCTTTAATTGCCGCACCACGCTTACGCACGACTACGGGGACGCATGGCGGTAATAATGTCATTGTGCTGAATAATGCAAATAATGTTGACGTTGTAAATGCCCTTGCGCGGTTGGAACGGGAAATGCGAGAAGTAAAACTTGCCACGAAGAGCATTCCGAAATCTATGAAATCCATTCATCACAACAGAGTGGAAATTGTGCATGACAAAGACAGTCATTTTAAGGCTATCCAACGTCACCGAGAAAGGCAGGCGTTGGGCTAATGCCTTTTTCACCCGGATACCCAACAATAAAATTTGAACGCGCCAACGATTGGACATTTGGCACGACAGAAACGCTCACGTTAAACGTTCTTGAAAATCCGATTGCCGTTGGTGTAAGCGAAAAAATGCGATTTGCAAGCGGGTATG
>JANYIG010000160.1 GCA_025358765.1 Candidatus Kapaibacterium sp. | reverse complement strand
AACAAAGGTGGTGTGGGCAAGACTACGACTGCCGTGCATATAGCGTACGCTTTGATTCAGCAAGGGAAGAGCGTGCTTTGTGTGGATATGGATGGGCAGGCAAATTTGCTGATGCACTTGTTCAAAAGTCCCGTGATTCGAGATATTGAACGGCATCAAGACACGGCATCGCAAACCATTCTCCACCATGATTCGGGATTAGATATTCTTCCGTTGTCATTTTGGAAAGCCAACGAAACAGAATATATCCAGAGTATTCATCGTGCCGCAAAGCAGTACGATATGACGTTGATTGATTGCCCGCCTTCCTTAGAAGGGCGAACGCTTGCTGCCGTTGATGCTTGCGATACAATTCTTATCCCAACGCAGCCGGAAGAATTTGCCGTGAAAGGTCTCACACGATTGTTGCATCTGTGCGAAGAGCGTAATAAAACCGTTGCAGGAATTTTAGTCACCTTTTTTAATAAGAAAAAAAGCATCCACAGTGGCTTTGTTTCCTTTATCAATGGTGCGTTTACGGTAAATGTTTTTGATGCAGTGATACCAGACAGCTCCGTTTTTTCGGCTGCTCAATCGGCAAAAAAAACAGGATGGGAATGGTTAAAAAACAAACAGAATCCGGCTCTTGATGCTTACACTGCCGTTGCACAATCACTCATGGAGGTTACAGTATGAGCAAACGCGCCAAAGTTGATACGGAAGATATGTTGTATGATGTGCCAAGTGCTATGCAGAACAAAAGTTATCTTGGTGACAAAATACACTACGTCAACCCCTTAGAGCTACACGTAAACCCATTGAACAAAGTTTTTTTTCGGCGAGAGACGGGCGTGTATTTTGAAAAGCTCTCGACCGATATTGAACGTCGAGGCATCAAAGTTCCGTTGATTGTTCGGAATGAGAACGACAAAACGCTTCTTGCTGGTCACAATCGTTTAGAAATAGCGCTTTCATTAGGGTTAAAGTCTGTTCCCGTACAGTTTCTTACGCGGTCGCTGACGCAGGAAGAGGAGCAGGAGTTTTTGATAAAAGACAACTTATTGCGGCGGCAGTTTTCTAATGAGGAATGGATTATCATTTATCGAAATGTCGAGCCAACGTTTGACGAAGAATTGTTCAAAGACAATCGTGGTGGAGACCGCAAAAGCTCGAAAGCGCAAGAGCAGGGAAATGAAAACGGGAAAGAGACGTTAGCAGAACGATTGGCTCGCAAAACGGGGCTGAAAGAAAATACAGTGCAATCTCATTTGAGCCGTCATAAAAAGCGAGAGAAGCAAGAACATCAGGCTCCAAAAAAAATCAAAATTGGCAGTGCAAATTTTGATTTTCCTGAGCAAGCCGCGAAAAAATCTCCCGCTTCACGCAAGGCTACAACAGTGATGGTTCCGTTACAAAAAAACAATGGTGGTCATGGTGTAGTGTATCTGCTCACGGCTGTGGTTGCCAAGACGGAACACACGGACAGAAAAGCATATCGTTCAGAGCAAGAAGCCGAGGCAAAAAGTGCAGCGTTCAAACGTTCGCTTCTGAAGAGGCTTGGTACAACCGCAAAAATTCTTGATGTTCGTGTGAAGGAATTGGTTGTTGTTGTGGATGATTCGATAGAGTGAAAACGCTCCATTATTATCACTATAGAAATGTAGAGTTGAATTGCAAACACGCACCCTCAGTTAAGATAGACAATAAGCCCAATACCGCTCCGAAATACATCAAGAGTGGTTGTTGTATTTTTATAGATAGAGGGGGCTATGCCGCCATTTGTAGGCAAATACGGCTCATACGGTGTGTTTTGTTGAAAGGATGATTGTAGAGTATATCGGATACTAATATTTGCCGTAAAAGAAATCTGGGTTGTAAGAACATATTGAAATCCCATCACTGCATTCATCCGAAACAATTTTTGATAAGTGTCAGTAATAAAACCACCATTACCTTGTGCGTCACCATCCGTTTTATGAGAATAAGGATTATACCAATATGATAGCATGATTCCTATATAGGGTACAATTTCATCTAATGGCTTCAAATAATACAATCCACCTATACCGATTGCATTCAATCCGAAATTTTTACTATCTCCATAGCTCAAAGAGTTTGTGTTGACATCAATATTTTTATCTTTCTCTCGAGAAAACGAAAAAAAAGATTGTACGGCGAAGGTCTCGTTGATATGATTGAGGTGCTCCCCATGCTTTGGACAGCAAAATAGTGAATTATCGGTGTAGTACGATACTGGCAGGGTTCCCTGCCGCCAAAAACACGGATGATGGTGTTTTGTACTGTAATGCTTGATGGGGCTTACGATTGTTGTG
>JANYIG010000137.1 GCA_025358765.1 Candidatus Kapaibacterium sp. | reverse complement strand
GGACAGCAATCAAGAAAACACCCCGTCTGGCTTCGCCAGCCACCCCTCTTTGGAAAGAGGGGAATTTTCAGATGCGGCTTTACAAGCCTTGTTTCGAGCCTGATATATTCAGAACTTAGCAGCCCTCCCCTTATAAGGGGAGATTGAGTGGGGTTCTTGCGCGTAAGGTTTGATGCGGTTTCCATGAATTTATCTAAAGTTCAATGTAGAAAAAAAGCAAAAAATTTGAAATCGGTCATTGCCCCACAAGGAGTGCGGCAAGCTGTCCGGCGGCGTTTTTACGCTCATAGCGGTCAATTACGTTGCGATTTGGTGCAAAAATGCTTGTTCCATGCTTCCAATCCACGTAATAATCACGAATTATATCCGCAAGCTGCTCTACCTCAGATTGATGTGCGATTCGCCCTGTCTGTGTTTCGCGTAGAAGATCCGCAATCGCCCCGTTCGGCGGCGCAACGGCAATGATAGGCTTTCCGGCGCCGATGTATTCATACACTTTTCCGGGAACGATTTTTTCACTTTCTTTGGATTCATCCACCACAAGCAGCAGTGCGTCCGAGAGTAAAAGCTGGCGAATGCTCTCTTCATGCGGCATGTAGCCGATAATCTCCAATGAACCCTGAAACGATGTTTGCTCGAACATCGCATGAATCTCCGCCCCAAAACGCCCGATAAATCTGGCATGGAAGTCTGTTGCTTTGAGTTCGCCACGCTGAATAAGGAGTTCTAATGCCGCAAAAAAACTTATCGGCGTGCGCCGTCCATACATTGAACCAGTGTAGGTTATCGTGAAACGCTGATTGCCCTTGGTTTCTATTGCAGGATAATCAAGTGCATCAAAGCCGTTCGGTACATGATGAAATTTTTCACTCGAAAGGTCAGGAAATTTGCCGCGAATATCGTTGATAATCCCTTCCCACGCACACTCTATTGCATCTGCTTCACGGAAAACCGAATGCTCCAATGCGCGGTCAATCGTGGCGGGCAGCATCCAACGTTTGGGGCTGGTAAGAAAGCCTGTCCACGGGTCGCGGAACCCCGTTACCCAGCGCAGACCTGTTCGACGTTTGAGTTGGCGGGCAATAAGCGCCGTGGTGTAGGGCGGAGAGGAGTTGTAAATAGCTTGGATGTTATACTCTTTGATAAGCCGTAGCCCAGCAGGGACGGCAGTTGCAAGCCAGCCAACGCGAGCATCCGGTATAAAAAACGTTGCGCGGATAAACTCGGCGACACTTTCCGTGAACGTGCGTCCTTGTGAATCTTTTTTGATGGTGTTCACGTCAATTGGCGTATCGGCGGTTTTTCCGGTGAATTTTCGGTAGAGCGTGTACGGCTCGTAAATTTCAGTGCGTTCGACGTGGATGCCGCTTGGAATCTTGGTGAGCAAAGATTCATCACGGGCGGGAAAATCACCGTTGGCAACCGTAAGGACAATCGGATTCCAGCCAAAATCCCGCAAATACTGGACATGCTTTAAGACGCGCTGTACGCCCGGTCCGCCGGACGGCGGGAAATAATATGCGATAACAAGTACGTTCTTCACAGCAGAAATATTGACATTGAATATTGATAAAATGTTGAACCCTGACGTTGCATTTCGCACAATGTTCTGCACAAAAGTACACATTTCTGAACAACAATTCATTGTATGCTTTCACAAGAAATTTGTATATTTGAGGCTGTTCCGCTCAAAATGATAAGCATTTGATTTTTTACGCATTTACCACGTCTCCAAATGCGAGCTATTATCCCCGTTGCAGGTGTTGGAAGCCGCTTGCGTCCTCATACCTACACACTCCCGAAGGTTCTGCTGAACGTTGCGGGCAAGCCGATTTTGGGGCATATTCTTGATGAACTGGTTAACCAAAACATCACCGAATGCACAATTATCACAGGCTATATGCGGGAACTCGTCGAGGAGTATGTGACGAAAAACTACGATTTGAAATGCGAATTCGTCCAGCAAAATGAATTGCACGGCTTGGGACACGCTCTGTGGCTTGCGCGGCAGAGCTTCGGTACGGAGCCAATGTTGGTAATTTTGGGCGACACGATTTTTCAGGTGGATTTAAACGCTGTCATGCATTCCGAACATAGTTCGCTTGGGGTAAAAGAAGTTGAAGACCCTCGCCGCTTTGGGGTGGTGGAATTAACAGCGCAGAATTTTATCGAACGATTGGTCGAGAAGCCGGAGCAGCCAAAAACAAATCTTGCTCTTGTGGGCTTGTATTACATCAAAAAGCCGCAACTTCTTGCATCCTGTTTAGAACACATCGTCAATAACAACATTCGCACTCGCGGTGAATACCAACTGACCGACGCACTTCAGATGATGATTGACAGGGGTGAACGGTTTACGACATTCAACGTTGAAGGTTGGCACGACTGCGGCAAACCCGAAACATTGCTTTCCACTAATCGGTACCTGCTTGACCGTAAAACGACAACTCGTCCGTTTGCCGATTCTATTATTATTCCACCCGTCTATATCGCCCCAACCGCAACGATTCAACGTTCCGTGATTGGTCCGTATGCAACCATCGCTGCACATTCCGTCGTGACGAACAGCATCGTGCGGGATTCGATTATCAGCGATTATGCCGTGCTTGACCAATCCATGCTTGATAAATCTATTGTCGGCAACAACGCGCAGGTAAAGGGTAATTTTCGCCGTATCAACGTGGGCGACTCCAGCGAAGTAGATTTTAGTACGCAGTAAGTGAAGCATATCAAAAGAAGATTAGTTTAGTATCAAACGTAAAACTCACAACTTTTAACTCAAACCATACAGGAATTATGTCATATTTTTTTACGTCCGAATCGGTATCCGAAGGTCATCCCGATAAGGTGTGTGACCAAGTATCAGATGCGGTGCTGGACGCTGTTCTCTCTAAAGACCCGATGGGGCGCGTTGCGTGCGAATGTTTTGCAACAACGGGATTAATTGTGGTCGGCGGCGAAATCACCACCGAAACCTATATTGACTTGCCCGAACTCGTGCGTGGCGTTATTCGTGACATTGGCTATACGAAGGCTGAATATCGCTTTGATGCTGATTCCTGTTCTGTCGTGAATGTTATCAATCGCCAATCCCCCGACATTTCACAAGGCGTGGATACGGGCGGTGCGGGCGACCAAGGTATGATGTTTGGCTATGCCTGCGAAGAAACACCAGAACTGATGCCTGCGGCAATTATGTACGCCCATAAGATTGTTCGTACGCTTGCCGATATCCGCAGGAATAACAATGCGCTGATGCCATATTTGCGCCCCGACGCAAAATCACAGGTGACGCTTGAATACAACGACGACGGCACTATCCAGCGGGTGGATGCTGTTGTGGTATCCACACAGCACGATCCGGATGTTGACCAAAAGCAACTTACAGACGATGTGATGATCAATGCCATCAAGACGGTGATTCCGGCGGAGTTTCTTGACAACGACACAAAATATTATGTGAATCCGACGGGCAAATTTGTTATCGGAGGACCGCACGGCGATACGGGATTGACGGGACGCAAAATCATCGTGGACACCTACGGTGGCAAGGCTCCACACGGTGGTGGCGCATTTTCCGGCAAAGACCCGACCAAAGTTGACCGTTCGGCAGCATATGC
>JANYIG010000100.1 GCA_025358765.1 Candidatus Kapaibacterium sp. | reverse complement strand
CACCTGAAAACCGTCCGAAAGCGCTGCAATTCCTATCACCGCCGCTTGTCCGAATGCGATGATGATGTTGTTCGTTGCGTCAATACCGAAACTTCCATCACGAGAGCGCTCTGTTTGCTCGATATACGCCATCAACGCCGTCGAAAGTTGTTTTGTTCCGACAGTGTCACCGCCAGCTTTTGGCGGCAAATCGCGTGTTAATGTTTCCATTGTTTTTTCCTTACTATGTGTTGAAAAATAGTATTCGATTATTTTTTTTCGGCTTTCACTTCAAACGGAAATTCCGATGCCTCTCTGAACGCCTCGCCTTGCTCACACCAGTCCGTATCGCCCTCCTCATAGAACCACACAGCGCTAATCGAACGCCGATGTTCGCGGTATTGCGTGTTGAAAAAATCTATTATGGC
Organism: Candidatus Kapaibacterium sp.; assembly: GCA_025358765.1. Lineage (GTDB taxonomy): Bacteria > Bacteroidota > Ignavibacteria > Kapaibacteriales > UBA4661 > JANYIG01. Next base: position 6,002 of record JANYIG010000100.1, on the reverse strand, counting down.
TTGAATGCGTCGTATCGAAATCGTGTTGCAAAACGTCAATCGAAACTCGACGGCAAGCTCATTCGTGCGCTCGAAATAGTCCGGCAACAGCGCCAGCACGGGCTTAAAAATCGAATCCGCAGCCGCGTTGTCTGGCGTGGATGAACCCTCGATAATCAACAGCTTTTTGTACTGGTCAAGTCGGATACGAGGTACGTGGCTTGACCGCGTCTCTTGCGTCCGAATCCGAATACCAAACGTGCCATCATGTTCAAGCTCAGATTTCAGTGCCATAATTTCAATATTCTTCTTTGCCACCACCCGCTCCAATTCTGCCTTTTCGGTGAGTATTTTTTCAAGTTGGTTGTTCAACGTAATTGAATTACGATTGACTTGCTGAAATTCGATATGAAGTTCATCGAAATCCTTACGGAGCTTTTTAATTTGCCCGTCGTAGTCGTTGCGTAATTTTTCAATGCGGTCTTCATATTTTTCACTCATTTTTTGATTTTGTTCAAGATGTTCGGTTTGCATCTTTATCATTTGCTGTTGCAACGTGTTGACAAGCTCACGTAACGTCTTGAAATCCTCCGCTGTACCACGCTTGCGGTCTTGTTCGACCTTTTCTTCGACAGTCTTCGTTTCGTGTTCGGCAGCGCCCGATTCTTGTTTTGCAACATTTTTTTTTGTCTTCGCCCAAATCCCCCAACCACCCAAAAGTGAGATGAATACAGCGATTGCGCCTTTAGCGAAATCGGGAATCTGCGAGGCAATGTGCAGCCAATCTTCCATTTATGCCTCAGTCAACAAGTACGGAATTTTTTCTTGCCTGTAGTACGCAAGCTCGGATTTGACAGCCGCTATAAATTCTTCCCACTGCGTCGGATACGTCGTCTGACAGCCCTCGCTGCCGGTGCTTGTAAGGCTGCCACGATGAATATTTAGCGCAAGAAAATCTATTTCACGAACACCACCATCACGGATAACCGTAACCGGAGCGGCTTGCACCAACGCCTCGTAAGGATGCCCGTGTGTGATACCGTGTAGTCCTAACTTGTACATCCATACGCCCGCTTGTAGCACAGTCAAACCTTTTCCAATTTTCTGGTTTACGCCGTACCGCGACGGGTCGGTGTTCGCGTTGAATGCAAGATACAAGCGCGGCGAAACGAGGAATATTGCGTCGTCGTAGATACCTCTATCGTTTTTGTTCGGGTCGCCCATTGTTTTTTTGAAGTACCCGCGAACGCCCACCAAAACGACTTGAAAGTTTACGCCTGCCGCACCAATAAGCGCCCGTGTATCAGATTCCGACTGTTGCGGACGAGATGTAGGAACAATAGTTGACATATCAAGTAACCCTATATGGTTGGAAATTCACACATTCGTATTCTTTGAACTCATCGGCAAATTCCTCAGCATCTATATCGTCTTCAAAAAACCACCACACCACTGTAATATTGCGCCCTGCGCGGTAGTGTTGGTTACAGAACAGAATCAAATCCGTGAGAAATTTCGAGGTCGTCGTATTGAAATAATACAGCTTGATTTGAAGTCGGAAATCGGTATTTCCTTCGGCAAAAAACTCTTCTATCCACGCTTCAATTCTCGCAAAATCCTCGCTTGGGTTTTCGTGCGTTGCATCGCCACCCCAGATAACGCCTCGCTTGCGGGTTGCGCTCAATAACACCAGCGGCGAATAAGCGCGTTTACGATTCGCTGCGAAAATCTGCGGAATACAAAGTGTCGTCATGGATTGTTAGTTTTGTGTTCGCATTAAATACCACAGACACGCCGTAAATACAAGTGCAGCGAGTAAGTGCAGCCAAGACGAATACGGCATTTCTGGATGAAATACAAGCCCTATTAACCAGCCGCCACTAAAACCAAGCGCAACCAGTATCAAGATTTCAAGCGGTTCAGAGAACTTTTTCACAGTCATAACTTTATTATTTTTTTCACAACCCATTTTTCTTCATCTCGCACGGTCACGAAATACATACCAGCCGGAAGCGAAGTGAAATCAAGGCGTTCGCTCGTTTGCGCTCGTTCAATGCGAACAACCTCACGCCCTGACAATTCGCTAACGACAACCTGCGAGCCGTAGCGCATGTTGTCAAGCAACACGAAATCGGTGGTCGGGTTTGGATATGCTGTAACGTGCATAACTTCTGTATCGGTTACGTCGGACGTGATTTGTCGCGGTCGGCGTACAATTTCAACAAGCATTCCCGTAGCCGCGCTTGCTTGCGTTTTGGGGTCAATCGCATAGATGAACACTGTGAAATACACGCGCCCAAGCAAGTAGTCCGGCAGTTTTTTCGCTCGCAGATACAACCCGTAGCGCTTGATTTCCGGCGCGTTCGGGTTCGTTAATCGTGCAATTCGAGTGCGTTCAGCAGGGGTTCGCATTTGCGCTACAAACAGCGTTGTGTCTTGTGTGTAGTTATGTCCGTCCGAAACGGCAATCGTGTAGATAAGCGGTGAGCCGGATTCATTTACGAAAATTGCAGAGGGAAAACCATTGGAACGCAATTCTTCACGATTATCTATGTCGTCCACGTTCTCGTAGCCATCAGCAATAGTGCGCGATTGTGGCGTATTCAGCAATACAGGATACGATGTTGCACTGCTGTTGTCAGTGAGCGTAATAGACACAGAGCCACGTGTAGCAAGCGTATCGTAAGCATAGACGATTGCATCTTTTTGAAGCGGCGTAATTTTCACCGTGAGTATCGTTGCGAGGTTCGCCCGAAAGTTTGCGCTCGGAGCCAAGAGCGTCAACGTTACTTCTTTTTGCCCCGCCAGAAACGCTACGTAATTCGTTAATCGGAAATTCTGCTCGATTGAAAGCCGCTTGTTGCCGAAATCGTTTTGCAGCTGCTCGGTGGTAAGTGACATTCCAAGCGCGTCACGGTACGCAACATCCAGCAGTACATAATTTGCCGTTGTCGTCTCGTTGCGCGAAATAGTGAGTGTTATAGCCTCCCGCGTAAACGTGGAAGGTCGAGCGCGTTGCAACGAGGTCGTGCTGGTCGTGATGCTAATCGTTTCGCCGCGTAAGAACAAGCACGGGGCAAGAAGCAGTGCGAACGCTGCCAATAACAATAGAACGAACTTCAGATGAATCAATCGTTTCATAGTCGTGTGAGTGAAATTGCCATGAGATATAGCACCAGAGCGGCTACCAATACGGCAACCGCTACCAGTGCGGTGATTTTTAAGAGTGTTTTCATAGCGTTACGGATTAAACCACGGGGACGTAATGCCAGTAATGATACCACCTACGAGTGCGTTTGTTGTTGCATCAATGCGTTGCAATCCGTTTGCCGCTTGCAATGCAACGTACACCGTTGTACCATCTGTGGCACAACCTGTTGGGAAATTGCCGTTCAATCCTGTTGTTATTGTCGCCAAAATTGGGCCTACGTTGTTTGCGACAACCAAGCCCGTACTATTCGGGATGAAAAACTTATTTTGCGCGAAACACGCCCGTCCGTTAGAAGCATAGCCAACTACAGGGTTGATCCATGTCGTGGTGTCGTGCATTTGTACGTCGGTCAGAATCCGGTTATTGCCAAAACACATTTGTGTGATTGCTGTACCAAGCGAATGTACCGTGCCTAACGTTTGCGGTATCGCGTTAATTTCCGTAATGCTGCCGGAACCGCCACCCACGTACATTTTCCCGTTTCCGTTACCTGTTGTTCCCGCTGCCGCTGTGTGAGTAATTGCCAACGATGTGCCAAGAATGCCAACGTCGGTGCCAAAATTATAGTTGATGAATCGCACGGTACTGTTGCCGTTGTTGACAACAGCGATACTATTGCTCTCGATTAACACCGCAAGCGGCGTACTAAAACCCGTTATTGTCGTCAACAAGCTCGTTCCGGCTGCATTATATACCTGCACGGAGTTCGCCGTTGCGTTCGGTACAAACCACCGATTATTGAAGAACACTCCACTCCGTGCGCCCGTCGTACCACTATTCGGAAACGTGAGCGCGGCAATGTCGAAAAACTTAGGCGTAGAGCCGTTCGTCGGTACGAATATTTTCCCGCCACCAAACTGTGTGCCGCCTACGACTGCCGTCGCCACGAAATTTTGTGCTGTAATACTCGACGACACTACCGTTTCTGGGATACTAACAGGTGCAAACGTATAGCCAAAGAGTGTCGCTGTAAGCGTGTATGAACCAGCGATAACACCCGAAAGCGTGAAATTCCCGCCTGCGTCCGTGACTGTATTGTAGGTCGTTGTTCCTGACAGTGCAATCGCTACATTCGCAAGCACCGCACCGGAAACCGCACCGCTGACGGAGAATGTCGGTTGTGGCGACATTACGCCCGCCGCTACCAACACCGTTTGCACGTCTGCTAACGTAGCAAACGTCTGGAACGGTTGTTGCAAAAGCGTTGCGCCCGTGTTTATCACGTCTTGCCACGAGCCGTCTTCTTTGCGCCGTTGTAATGTAAGCGTTGTACCATTTCGTATGATAGAACCCAACGGCAATTTCCCCGCTATTGTTTGCGCGTCCCGTTGCGTTGTTGTCAGAAGCGGTGGAACTACAGGCGACAATGAAAGCATACCATTACAATGTTTTTGCCGCTTCGACAGTCCAGTCATAGACGGAACCATTGTAGTCAGCAGATAATTTTCTTCGTTGGTTAGTGCCAACTGCTACCGTCAATGTTGGCGATTTGTGCGTGGCTGCGGTCGGAAGAACGAAATTCCGAGAGGCAGCCGTTGCGTTTTTTAATATCAATACATGCCGTTCGCCCGCTATTGGATTCAAGTAATTCGCTACCGTCGTCGTCACATTCGCCGCAGGCATGGTGAACTCCACAAACAAGCCAAGTGACCAATCAATCGGAATTGCCGTAAGCGCCTGAACGCTGTTGTTGAACATCGCACAATCTACCCAGTTACCGTTTTCAAGCCGTCGCTGATACGTAAGCGTCGTGCTGTTCCGAATCAACGAACCCAACGGCAATTTGCCCGCCGTCGTAGCGGCGTTGCGCTGTGCTGTCGTGAGCAAGGGTGGAACGACGGGCGAAAGTGAAAGCATATAAAATTCAAAAATTGGCGGCTATCCTGACAAGTATTCAAGACAGCCGCCACGTGCATATTATCCTACCAACGTCAAACGATACTGTAGGCCAGCAGCCGGAGGCGCTGCAAAACCAACGGTCACGCTTGTTGCGCTCGTCATGGTAATGTCTGCCTCGACCACTTGTTGGCTCGTAACGCCGCGAAGTTGAGCAATCAAGTCTTGTGTAGCAAGCGTGTGTGTCAGCACGAACGAAGAGGTTACGCCGTCACCTGTAATCAATGCAAAACCCTTGCGAGCTGTGCTTTGCGTGGTGAAAAACGTTGCCAATTTCAACGGAGAAACCGCCGTAGCATCGTCGGTACCAGTGTTAGTCTCAATCTGCGTAGCAATGCGAATATAACCCGCTTGCGCCTGGCTTGCCGCTTGCAGATTGTTTTGTACAACCGTCCAACCACCGTTCAAGCGGTAGAGAATATCGCCAACTTCCACGACCGTACCACCGACCGTACCACCGACCGAAATCAAATATGTGTCACCGTTGCTCGGCGCAGCCGGAAACGCCGGATTTGTACTTGCATCAATAGCACCTTTCAAGGTGAAACCGTTTGTCGGCGCGTTGTCGAGCGCTAACCACGCCGCACCATTCCAACGTTTGAGAACCGAAGGCAATGCGGAAATATCTTCGTACAACTGACCCGCGAAAGGCGTTGCGGGTGCGGCTGCAAGTTGCTGGAAACCGCTATTTAACAGGCGATTGCCCTGCAAATCAATGTCCACGAAAAACTGTTTAGCCATTATGATAGCTCCTGATTTGAGGTGAAAAAATTACAGTAACTGTGCCTTCCCCGATTGTGGCGGTGAGAAGGAAACTGTCAAGGTGTTGTTATTAACGTAGGTTACGCCACCCTCGATTTCATTGCCGGATGCGTCTGTAACCACGACCGTCGGATTGCGATTCAGGTTATGAATA
>JANYIG010000088.1 GCA_025358765.1 Candidatus Kapaibacterium sp. | reverse complement strand
GTCGTTGAGTTGAAAATAAGGACTTTTTCTACACACTGAATTAGCCCATATGTGCTGATATTGGAATCTGGCAAAATAGTTGTTACATAATCACATTCAAGGGCTTTGATAGGTTCAATTTCTTTTGGTAAGTTTTTTAAGTTTGGATGGATACGAATATAGACCCTAACTTTGTCTTTATATGGTTTAAGTGTGGCAATAATTTGCCGAAGTCCGTCCATTTGCCCCTCATAAATATGATGTTTATACTCAGAGCCAACCGTGACATATTCAAAACTACCAGTCGTAAAAAATACGAAATTTCGCTTGTTACTATCCCAGTTTTCGGGTAGCAAGCCCCGTTGTTGCGTACCTGTAAATGTATAACCATTAACAATATTGCCCTGTGAACGGTGCTCATACCACTCAGCAGCAACGCGACCACGCTCTGTGCTATTTTGGATACCTGCTTTTTGCCAATGCTCGCGCATCATACTGGTTGTCAGCACAATATCATGCGGTAACGCATTCTCAAAAAGCGAGTATGTGCCCTCTTCGTTGCCACATTCGTGGGTTGCATATGCCACACCTTTGCTCTCGCAGGCACGCAGTATAGCACGGACATTACACATCCGACCGTTAAAAATGTAAAATTTATCGGGCTTTTCGGCATCAATATAATTTTGTATCGAACGATATACCGCAAATGCCGATAGAATATAACGCCGGAGTAAATCGCCATAAATGCGGAAATCTGGCTCTGCATCACGAACATTAGAAATCACTGAGGAAAGGGCAGCCATGCCAATGTCGAAATTTTCAACAGAATACTGCTGCATTTCTGCGACATTTGCAAACGTCGTCTTCAAAGAGTGTAATTCCTTAAGGTTTGTGGGTGTGAGATTGCGAAATGAACGCATTTCGACCATACCGCGTAGCGCTGCAATACCTTTACTCTGGCTATTTTGGCAAAGCCAACACTGTCCTGGCTCATGTGCTTCGTTCAAGTCGCAGGCAAGCAGTTCACCATAACATTTCAGCACAGTGACGCGGTCACCTGCATCAAGGTGATTTTGAATAAGCTCCAATTCAGTGGCAAAATGGCGCTGCCAAAGCGGGTGCGATGTAAAAACAACAATATGCATAGACGTTCTTTTCATAATTTACAAATATTTCCTAAACACAGGTTTTGCTGCTTCGCCCACCAGATGCCGCTCATAGCCGTCGTCGAGCGCTTTTTTGTAAAGAGAGAGCGACTCATCGAACGCCTGTGCGAAGAAGTCCATGTCCGCTTCTGTGTGGCTAAAACACGGCGTTAGCGCTCCTTGGAACAGCACCCCACGCGCAATCATTTCCTGCATCACAAGCGTTCTCATGCCGTTCGAGATAGCACCACTCCTGTCTTTGAACGTGATGATGGGTAGCCAGTTCGCAGGAACAACCTGAATGTAAGATTCCAAGCCATGTTTGGCAATCACCGCACGATTTTTCTGGATGAATGTTTCGCCAATATTGTGCAAATGGTTGATGACGTTGTGCTTTTGAAATTCGTCTATCGTCGCCAAACCCGCCGCAATCGCATGGGTCTCGCCGCCGTGTGTGCTGGAAATAAGGAAGAGTTTTTCTGCACCTGTTTGACGGATGCCCCCAATTTCCATAATCTCTTTTTTGCCCGTGAGCGCACAAAACGAAAATCCGTTCGCAATCCCCTTGCCCCACGTAGCCATGTCGGGATCAACGTCGTACTTCACCAATGAACCCGGCAGCCCTGTTTTGAAGCCTGTTATCATCTCGTCAATGATGAACAGCGCGTTGTGTTCGTGCGTAAGATCAATTGCTTCACGCAAAAACTCTGCAGGATTGCCGTTGCAAGCGCACCCGATGGAACACTGACTGCGCTCCGGTTCAGTGATAACACAAGCGATTTCTCCCGGATATTTCTCAAACAATTCACGAAGCGAGTTGATGTCGCAACCTTTGTAGGTCACGGACAACGCAGCAAATTCCTCCGGCACACCCAGATTACAAGCGGTTTTGCCGATGAACCAATCATCAAATGAGTAAAATGGATGATCGCCGGGAAACGCCACGAGTTTGCGTCCAGTGTAGCCACGTGCGAGTTTCACCGCCGCCGTTGTAACGCTGGAACCGTTTTTGGCAAACTTAATCATGTCGTGCTGCGGCACAAGCGAGAGGAATTTTTCCGCCATCTGCATCTCGATATGCGACGGACGTTGAAAATTCACCCCTCGTAAAAGTTCTTCCCGAACACGCTCCAATACTGGTTCGTAGGCGTGTCCTAAACTCACAGACGTAAGCCCCATCGGGCAATCAAGATATTTGTTATCGTCAATATCCCAAAGATACGCGCCTGTGCCATGCGAAATAGCTGCCGGCGACAACAGCGGGAACTGGTCGTCACCGCGTGAGTATGTGTGCGCTCCACCAGGAATCAAATCGTGGATCTTGGCACGGTAAGCATTCGATTTCTCAAAATTTGTGATTCGTTGCATGCGTTCGTTGTATTGTGTTGAAGTTTAGATAAAATCTCGTAACTCGCATAAAACCTCGCTCTTGTGTTTGCCCTCACCCAACCCTCTCCCAAAGGGAGAAGGCTTCAGAAGACATTGATTTTCTTTGTCTTCGCTTCTTCTCCCTTTGGGGGAAGGCG
>JANYIG010000052.1 GCA_025358765.1 Candidatus Kapaibacterium sp. | reverse complement strand
TAGACTATTTGGGCATCGTCAAGCCAGAATTTTGCTCGCCCGTCTGCCGACGAAACGTGAACATGCGGCTTTTCAAGGCGATTGCCCCATGATTCTGAACTGTAAAAGCCAAAGGTATATAGTGCGGATAGCCCAAATATTGTTGGCATACACCCGTCTCACACATCCAAATTCCGCACATACTGTGCGTTGCGCTCGATAAACTCGCGGCGCGGCTCCACTTGGTCGCCCATGAGCGTCTCGAATACTTTGCTTGCTGCCGCCGCACTTTCGATGGACACTTGCAGCAGCGTCCGCGTGTCGGGATTCATCGTGGTTTCCCACAGTTGGATTGGGTTCATCTCGCCCAGACCTTTGAAACGTGAAATGAGGATGCCGCTTGTGTTGCCGCCGGACGCAGCGATTTCCTCGCCCGTTGCGATTTCGAGGTTCGCGCCGGATTCTTTGCGAATGCGGGCTATTACTTCATCGCGCTCGGTATCGTTGTAAGCATAATATTCTTTTTTGCCTTTCTTCAGCTTGTAAAGCGGTGGCTGGGCAATGTAAATTTTACCGCCTTCAATAAGCGGCTGCATATAATTAAAAAGCAGCGTCAAAATCAACGTGCGAATGTGTGAACCATCCACGTCTGCATCCGCCATGATAATCACTTTGCCGTAGCGGAGTTTTGTTTGGTCAAAATCCTCGCCAAAGCCCACGCCAAGCGCCGCAAAGATGCACCGAATTTCCTCGTTTTCTAATATTTTCGCCAACCGCGCTTTTTGGACGTTCAATACTTTACCACGAAGCGGCAAAATAGCTTGAAACCTGCGGTCACGCCCTTGTTTTGCCGAGCCGCCCGCCGAATCACCTTCCACAATATAGATTTCGCAATCTTCCGGCGTTCTAATAGAACAATCTGCCAATTTACCCGGCAATGAACTGGATTCAAGCGCACTTTTGCGGCGCACGAGTTCACGCGACTTGCGAGCGGCTATCCGTGCTTCCGCCGCCAAAATCGCTTTGTCAATCATCCGTTTTGCTTGCGTCGGGTTGCTGTCCAGATACACCGCAAGTTGGTCGTTCACAATCGAACGCACGATACCTTCGGTCTCGCCATTGCCAAGTTTGGTTTTGGTTTGCCCCTCGAACTGTGGCTCGGCAATTTTCATGGAAATTACCGCCGTCAAGCCCTCACGGAAATCCTCGCCCGTAAGTTGAAGTTTGTCGCCTTTCACGAGGTTCGCCTTTGTTGCGTAGGCATTCAAGGTGCGCGTCAAAGCCGAGCGGAAGCCGGACACGTGTGTGCCGCCCTCAACCGTGTTAATATTGTTCACATACGACAGCATCGTTTCGTGATAGCTGTTGTTGTACTGGAAGCAAATGTCCACATACGTTTCCACGCCGTCGTCGCCCTTGCCCGTACCAGCAATTCTGGCAGGTTTTGTGAAGGCAATTTTCCCATCGTCAATATAATTCACGAAATCTTGCAAGCCGCCCGGATAGTTATATGCTTCTGCGAAACCGTCACGCTCGTCTTTCAAGCGAATGATGATTTCGGGGTTCAAAAATGCAAGTTCACGCAAACGTGTTGCCACGCGGTCTGCACGAAACTCCACCGTCTTAAAAATGGTCGCGTCCGGCGTAAACCGTACCGTCGTTCCCGTAGATTTCGCCTCGCCCATTTCCGTCACCGACGTTGTAGGCGCTCCGATGGCGTATTCTTGCTGATAGAGTTTCCCCGCCCAGCGCACTTCCGCAATAAGGTGCGAGGAAAGCGCATTCACGCACGACACACCCACGCCGTGCAACCCGCCTGAAACCTTGTAGGTGTTCTTGTCGAACTTACCACCCGCGTGGAGTGTACACATTACGACTTCAAGCGTAGAGATTTTTTTGACGGGGTGCGGACCAACGGGAATGCCGCGTCCATCGTCTTGCACAGAACATGAGCCGTCGGTGTGAAGCGTAATCGTGATATTTTTCGCATACCCAGCCAGCGCTTCGTCAATCGAGTTATCTACGACCTCGTTGATAAGGTGATGCAGCCCGCGTTCACCCACGTCGCCGATGTACATTGCAGGGCGCTTCCGCACAGCCTCCAAGCCTTCTAAGACTTTAATGCTGTCTTCGGAGTAAGTGGTTTGGGTCGGGTCGTTGTATGTGCTGTTGTCTTGAACGTCAGCAATGACAGTTGTTTCGAGGAGTTCTGTTTCTTGAGCCATAGTGTTGAAATGAAAAATGGAAAATGAAGTTTGTGATTTGATTATGATGTGGTATTGAGATACTTACTTCTTGCTGCGCGGGAAAATAAGCAGTGCGTCACTCACCGGGCGCTCACCCGTCGGGTCGGATGGCTTGTTCACAGCTTGACCACGCAGGATCATTGTTGTAGAACCACCACCGTCGAGGTTCATTGCGTCCGCCGCGCCGTATTCGAGCAACATCTCGGCAAGTTCCGGTAACGTCATTCCGGCACTCACGCCGGGTTGCCGTCCATCTACCGTAATCAGCAATATGCGACCGTCACGAAGCCGCGCTATCGCTGTGCGCGGATGCCGTGCCAGAGCAAAATCTTCTGCTGCGCCTTCGCGTTGCCACGTCAGTTCGATATTCCCGTTTTTCAGAAGTTGCGACACGCCGCCCACAATATCGTCAGCAGCCTGAAAGCCTTTTGATTGCTCACGTTCAAGCGGTTCAAGCTGTGTTGTGATTTTCACCTTCGTCCCGACACGAAGATTGTTGATTGCCCACACCCGTGCAGCACCCGAACACGATAAAACGATGCCGTCCGAAGGAATAATACTACTCCCGACACCATCATACAAACGCGTGATGATGCCGTTTTGAACGACGACCTCCATGCCGCCCGTCGTTGTGAGCGTTGTGCGATGAAATTCGGGCGTGAACAGCAGCATTTCGCTTGTGTCGCGGGTACGATTGATGCCGGAAATCGGGAAACGCACTCCATGAGATGTTTTTTGTATTTCTACCTCGCCCGTCCATTGCAAATGCCCGAACACGACATCTGTCCTGCCTCCTTGATGAAGAATACCACACGCCACACGCTCTTTGTAGGGTTCACTCAAAAGTTTACCGTCAATTTTCAATACGCCCGCATCATCGCCCGTCGTCAAGCCCTTCATTACAAAAAAGCCTGCATTGACGGCAGCAACTGCGCCGTGCCGCTTTGCCAACGAACTCGTCGTTTCCACGCCAATAGCAGCATCCATAGCGTGAACAAGTTGCAATGAGGCTTTTGCGCCGTCAAAGCGAACAAGATTCACCACACATGGCATAAATGCTGAATCGGCTCCGCGCACACGCCGCACCTGCTGTGCATATTCCACGCCGTCAGCACCGTCCCCAATGCTACGAAAGTCCTGAGAACAAAGAGTCACGCCACTCGCAAGGTTCAGCACCAGCACGGAAAGTATGGCAACGGTACATTGCTTCATAGATATTTGGTACGGAAATCACCCATAAACTATTACCGAGCAAATTTGACACCCAAAATAACTCCCGTAATTAAGCCAATAATCCCAAACAGCAAGGCAATATACGCAACCGCGTACCCTGACCCACCCTCAAAATTGGAGATATTGAATACCTCTACTGTACCCAGACCAATAAGTATGCCGAGCAAAACACCCATAATAGCGCCACCTACAGCACCCAAGAACGCAAATAATAATGTTTTCATGGTAGCATTATTTTAACGGTTTTTGCGCCATGTATGGATGCGCCGGATTGACGACGAGCGTTTGTTCTCGCGGGTTTATCAGCACATCCATATCTTCCATCGGAATTGCGCCGAGCAGCACTTCTGCATCGCCGGGAAGCACCATTGCGCGGCAAGTCGTACTGCGGTTCGCAAAATTCACAATAACCGGACCAACAACATCTAACTTTACTTGTGTGCCATCCGCCAATTCTGCGCTCTGTTTGTCAATCGTTTGCAAATCAAGTTGCACCCGCACAGTCTCGTTAATAGCAAGCATATATGCACCGCTATCCACCAGCGCTTTGACGGTCATTTGCTTGACTGCCGTTTTGTTAATAAATCCTCGACGATAGAGCACATCGTCATCACCGCTCACAAGTTCAATATCCGCATAGACTAAACCCATACCATTTCCTTTCGTTTGTCAAACAATGGAAAGAATATCATTTCTCAAAACAAGCCCTCTTGCTCGTCATCACTTGCTTCCGGCGCATGCCCGTTCGTCGTATGACCATTCAGATTTAAGGTATTTTCATCGGCGAGAACATCAGCGACACCAACACTTTCAGCATTTTCGCCCATAACCGTTTCGGTATCCGCCCCTTCTTCGGTCTCTGCTGCTTCATCTTCATGGGTTACGGCTGCAAGGTCAGCAATCATATCACCTTCGTCGAGGCGGATAAGACGAACACCCTGCGTGTTTCTGCCTTGCACACGAATTTCCTTTACCGATTGGCGAATGAGAACACCACTCGTGCTGATAACCACCACATCTTCATCATCACCCGCTTCGATAATGCCCGCTACCCATGTACCTGTTTTTTCCGTCAAATTCATAGATTTTACACCCCGTGCGCCACGTTTGGTCAAACGGAAATCTTCGAGCTTTGAGCGTTTGCCATAGCCGTTCGCGCCAATAACAAGCAGTGTTGCGTCCAGATGGCGCACCGCCGACATCGAAACCACCTCGTCGCCTTTGTCAAGCGAAATACCGCGAACACCCGTTGCGGCACGTCCCATTGAGCGAACATCACCCTCGCCAAAACGACATGCCATGCCGTTTTTGGAGCCGATAACGATATTGCAATGTCCATCCGTCACCCGCGCCGAAATCAAGCGGTCATCGTCATTCAAACCCAACGCAATAATGCCATTCGAGCGTACATTTTCAAACTCCGTCAACGGTGTTTTTTTGCAGACACCCATTTTCGTAGTCATAAAAATAAAATGTTTTTCGTCGAATTCTTTCACAGGCAGATATGCTGTCACTTTTTCGTCTTCCATTTTCGGAATGACATTCGCAATAGAGCGACCACGCGACGAACGACTGCCTTCAGGCAAATCATAAACCTTCACGCGGAAACAACGCCCTTTGTCGGTGAAGAACATCAAATAATGATGGGTGGCGGCTTGGAATACTGTTTCCACAAAATCGTCTTCGCGCGTGCCAGCACCGTTGGAGCCACGTCCACCGCGCCCTTGACGACGGTAGTTTATCACCGCTGTGCGTTTAATGAAGCCATTGTGCGTAATTGTCACAATAACCTCTTCGTTCGCAATCATGTCTTCAATCGTGAATTCACGCGCATCACGAACAATCTCCGTGCGGCGTTCGTCGCCGTATTTATCGCGCAGCGCCTTGATTTCCCGCGACACCTCGCGGAGCTGTAAGTCTTTGCTGGCAAGAATGGATTTGAGTTGTTCGATAAGCTGCAACAACTCACGGTACTCATCCTCAATTTTCTGACGCTCCAAACCCGTCAAACGTTGCAAGCGCATATCCAAAATAGATTTTGCTTGAATTTCTGACAGCCCAAAGCCCGCTCGTAGCGCGGCATTTGCCGTGACTGCATCCGCCGATTCCCGAATCGTTTTGATAATAGCCTCGATATTATCGAGTGCAATGCGGAAGCCTTCAAGGATATGGGCACGTTTTTCGGCGGTGTCAAGGTCGAATTGAGCGCGGCGAACAACAATTTCGTTGCGGAACTCAATAAAATGATGAAGCATTTCCTTGAGTGTCAGCACTTTCGGACGACCGTTCACGAGCGCGAGCATTATCACGCCAAACGTGCTTTGCATCGGTGTGTATTTGAAGAGGTTGTTTAGCACAACTTCCGGCACACCATCGCGCTTCAAGTCAATGACAATCCGCATCCCATCACGGTCAGATTCGTCACGGATGTCGGCAATATCTTCGAGTTTTTTGTCTTTCACCAAATCAGCAATTTTTTCAATCAGCGAGGCTTTATTCAGTTGATAGGGAAGTTCTGTGACGATGATGCTTTCTTTGCCGCTTTTTTGCTTCTCCACAGCCGCTTTCGCCCGCACCAACACACGCCCCCGACCCGTATGGTACGCCTCGCGTACGCCTCCGTAGCCATAGATGATGCCGCCCGTCGGGAAATCCGGCGCGGTGATGTGTGCCATCAATTCTTCAATCGTAATGTCGGGATTTTTAATGAGCGCCAGAAGTCCGTTGCAAATCTCCGTTAAATTATGCGGCGGAATATTCGTTGCCATACCGACCGCTATACCACCTGCGCCGTTGACAAGGAGCATCGGCACGGAAGTGGGCATTACGCTTGGTTCTTGGAGCGAATCGTCGAAATTTGGGCGAAAATCCACCGTATTTTTATCCAAATCGCGCAACACTTCGCCGGAGATGGAAGACAGACGAGCCTCGGTGTAACGCATAGCCGCCGGTGAATCGCCATCTACTGAACCAAAGTTCCCCTGACCGTCCACGAGCGGATAGCGGAGTGACCACGGTTGAGCAAGGCGTACCATTGCGTCATACACAGACGAGTCGCCGTGTGGGTGGTATTTGCCTAAAACTTCACCAACGATACGCGCTGATTTTTTGTACGGACGATTGGAAGCCAATCCTAAATCCGTCATTCCGTACAAAATGCGGCGATGCACAGGTTTTAAGCCGTCGCGCACGTCCGGTAATGCACGTGCTACAATAACCGACATGGAATAATCAAGATAAGAATTCCGCATTTCGTCTTCCATTGTCACAGGAAGAATACGCTCGTTAGCCATAATTCGTAGATATTAGGTTTGTAAGAGTTCGGTTTTTAAGTATTCGATGTTGGGCTGCTTGTGTGATAACATTACTTATGTACAGTGGCAGTACACGTAGTGGATGTTGTTTGCTGCAAAGACCGTAAAATACACATTTTTTGGCTCATATCAGAGAAGAAAGTGCGAATTTAAGTACCTAAGACTGAGCAAGATTGCATAGCACGAGCGGGGATAAAAGTTGATTGGATGGAAACAAAAACGTATCTTGGCGACGTGTTGCACGTGGAGAATTACGGTAGAGGGGGAAGTACATGAACGCATACCAGATAATGCGTTCCACCAAAAGCACTCTCAGAGAGGGGGCATAATGAATAAAACACTACAAACAAGTCTTCGCGGCTATTGCAAAGACGAGGATGCCTATCAACACGTCCTTAGCCTTTTTCGGCAATATGCAGCACAACCCTTCAACGATGACGCAGTAGGGTACGATGTCGCAAAGGAAGCTATGCGAACGTCGGAACAAATGCTTCACTCACTATTTGTGGC
>JANYIG010000033.1 GCA_025358765.1 Candidatus Kapaibacterium sp. | reverse complement strand
GATGGCAGCACGGAGATCGAGCAATTCTTCCATATCGCGTCATTCCTCGCTTTCCGGCAATCCGTTCAAAATATACTTCAGCGCTTCGGCTTTAATGGCTTCCACGTCTATGAGTTGTTGCAATTCCCGTGCTGAATATTTTCCTTCAAATGCCTCGTCGGCAGCATCTTTCAGAGCATAAAGGAAATATTCATCTATTTCGTGGCTCAATTCGGATTCTTTCAAATACGTGCCGCCCGAATCCCGACGGCGGTTCGTCTTGCGGATTTCTAAGACGGAATTTCTGATGGAGCGCCTCCATGAAGGCGTAGAGCGTTGTTCAGCGTGACATTTGATGAGATGCAGCAACAAAATCACCAAAAAACTGCCGATTTTGTTGATCTTATCATCCTTTGCCATTTCTTCTAAATCATTAATGATCAACAGTGCTTGGTCGTAGAGACCATCTTCAATAGAGCGGCGAAGTTCAAGAAGTTCTTGCATGTCGCGTCATTCCTCACTTTCTGGGTAGCCGTTCAAAATATACTCCAGCGCTTCTGCTTTAATGGCTTCCGCATCTATCATTCGCGCAAGTTCTTTGGTGTCAAATTGACCCTCGAATACTTCTTCCGAAGCGCGGCGCAATGATGGTTTGAAATTCTCTTCCAGCACGGCACGTAGCTCTTCCGCGTTCATATACATGCCACCCGCCGAACGGCGTTTGTTGCTTTGATGAATCTGGTCAAGCGCATTCAATATAGAGTTGCGCCACGAACGGGTCATCCGCTTTTCAGCATGGTGCTTGATAATATGAATCAGCAGAATAACCATATAGCTGCCGATTTTGTTGATTTTATCATCTTTTGCCATTTCATCCATCTCATCAATGATGAATATCGCATCGGCATACCGCCCTTCCTCAAGAGAGCGGCGAAGGTCGAGTAATTCTTGCATAGAACCTCCCAAGCATGTATTTACGACCAGTTCACGGGACTGAGTAATTCCGGCGTTTCCACAACAATAGATTCTATTTCCCGTCGCAATGCCTCGTCAAAACTGCCTTGCACGGCGGCAAGCGTTTCACGAAGCTGCTGCACGGTTTCCACACCAAACAAAACGTGCTGAATTGCCGGATTGTGCAACACGTAGTTTAAGGCAAGCGTAGAGATGGGCAAATTACGGTTTTTAGCGAGATTCTGCAATTGTTCTACGTGCAACGCAAGTGGCGCAAGCCTTTCCGGAAACGATTGTGCGTCCCGAAAAAACAAGCCTTGCAAGAACACCGAGCGCGTATGAAGTTCTTTGCCACGCCGCGCGGCTTCTGCAATTAACTCGCCCCGAAGCCGCGTATTATCAAGCAGATTGAACGGAAATTGAATCACGTCAATAATGTCGGAAGCAATGGCTTCCGCAAATTCGTCGTTAGTGTAAATAGAAATACCGACTTTGTTGATAATTCCTTGCTCTTTAAGGCGGAGCAAGTGCGATTGCGCTTCGGGGAAGACTTGCAAATCGCTACAACGATGAAATTGGTAGCAGTAGAGGGATGAGACGTTGAGGTTTGTGAGTGTTTCGTGTGCTTTTTGTTCAAGGTTTGTCGTCGCGTCGAAATGAAACTTGGTAATGATACGGAACTTTTCGCTCGGAGTTTCACGCTCTCGGTGATATTCGCCGATAATCTGCGTAGCCGTGCCGTAAGCGTCCGCCGTGTCGAGCATCCTCACGCCCGCTTCCAATGCAGTGTGCAGGATGTCGAATGCTTGTTGTTTGTCTGGTTGCCCCGTTGCGTTATTGATGCCGTAGGGCAGCCCAAGCTGCACCGTGCCGAGAACGAGTTTTTCAATCATCATGTTCATGGTCTAACTCACCACATCCCATGTCACGGGTGTTCCCTTTTTCACGTCATGTTTGACGGTTTTGCCGAGCATCGTGTCGTAAAACTTTGGTGGCAAGCCCATTCCCGGACGCACCACACGGAGCGTTTCGGGCGTAAGCGCCTCGCCAGCCTTCATGTCGCGGGCAATATAGAGCGAACGACGGAACTGAAGAGATTTTTTCTCCGCTTCGGTCGGACCGTACGTAATGCGCCCAACTGCCTGAAATGCGCGTTCTGATTCCACCACGATCGCCGTCATTTCCTCCGGCTCCATCGAAAACGACGAATCTACCCCGCCATCTGCACGGCGAAGCGTAAAGTGCTTTTCTAACACCCGCGCACCTAACGCCACGCTTGCTACCGACACGCCTACGCCCATCGTGTGGTCAGACAACCCAACGTGGCATTTGAATAGCTCGCGCAAATGCGGAATCGTCGCAATGTTCGTGTTTTCAGGCGTTGCAGGGTATGTGCTGGTGCATTTGAGCAGCACCAAATCCTTGCAGCCTGCTTCCCGTGCTGCGGTCACGGCTTCGTCGAGTTCGGCTATCGTCGCCATGCCGGTAGAAATAATGAGCGGTTTTTTTGTGGAAGCAGCCTTGCGGATAAGCGGCAAATGCACGTTCTCGAACGAGGCGATTTTGTAGCACGGCACGTTCAGGTCTTCAAGGAAATCCACTGCCGTCTCGTCGAACGGCGAACTAAACGCCACCATGCCCAGCGCCCACGCACGGTCGAAAATGGGTTTATGCCACTCCCACGGCGTGTATGCTTGTTGGTAGAGCTTGTGCAGCGACGAACCTTTCCACAAACTGTTGGGGTCGCTGATGAAAAACTCGCCGTCCGCCACGTCCAGCGTAATCGTGTCTGCCGTGTAGGTTTGCAGCTTGAGCGCCTGCACACCAGTTTTGGCGGCTGCTTCGACGATTTCGAGCGCACGGTCGAGCGATTGGTTATGATTGCCCGACATCTCCGCAATGACGAAGGGTTTGTGGTTATGTCCGACGGTAAATTGCCCGATTTGGAAGTCTGTCATAAAGAAATAAAAATTAGGCAGAAAAGATAATCACACTATTGTTGGTAGCGTCTGACGGTAAGAATTTGCCGTGACGGAAAGTCATGCTCACAATTATCGCAAGGAAACAAGCGGCTTGTACGGGTGTTCGGGGTTTACAATGAGTTTTTGTTCTTTTGGGTCTATGAGCACATCCATGTCTTCCATCGGAATCACCCCCAAAAGCGGTTGTGCGTTGCCGGGCAGCACAATAGCGTCCACGTTGGTGCGGCGGTTGGAGAATCGGATTTCCACCGGACCAACGACATCCAGCATCACGACGGAGCCGTCTGCTAACGTTGCTGGACGCTTCTCAAGAGGCTCCAAGCCAAGCTGGGCGCATATTTCTTCGTTGATGGCAAGCATTGCCGCGCCGCTATCCACAAGCATCTGTACTTTCACCTTTTTCACTTCCTCTTCGGGAAGTTTTTTTCGTTTGAATGCAAGTAAATCCTCACCGTTTATCAACAAAATATCGGCATGAACATATCCCATGTCATTCCTCCTGCGTAAGTTTACGACTGGTCGCATATTGCCTCCATGTCTTGTGGTTG
>JANYIG010000360.1 GCA_025358765.1 Candidatus Kapaibacterium sp. | reverse complement strand
GACGCTTTCGTTTTCAAAAAAAGATGAATGGCATTACATGGTAACGAAATTGTTCATCGTTACCTACAACCAATCATGTACTATTTGACCACTACCAAAATGATATTCCCTTTCGGTCAATAAACGGTGACTAACGTTCTGCTTGACGAATATACACAATCCATGCCAGTATTATAATGACGAGTGCAAGTTTTTTGGGGTTTAATACAGATGAAGATGTAATTTTGTACGCTTATTCACGCTTTCAATTCTACAAACCTTCACGACCACAATGAACATATCACGCCGTCAAGTTCTTGGAACGCTTGCAGCATCGGGCGCGGCAGCCCTTCTGCCCTCTGCTGTACAAGCACAAAAAAGCTCCTCTGCCCAAAAAGCAACCAAACACGGCAAGTCCAGTAAATTCATCAAGCCAAAAGCGCTGCAAAGCGGCATGACTATTGGTGTGGCGTGTCCGGCGGGTTGGACACAGATGCCGAATTTGGAACTTGGTAAAGCCTCATTAGAGGCGCTTGGCTTCACAGTCGTCTTCGGTGCGCTTGCGGGCAAACAATACGGTTATCTTTCTGGCACAGACAAGGAGCGGGCGGCAGAGTTGATGGGATTTGTCGAGCGGAAGGACGTTGACGCAATTATTTGTGCGCGTGGTGGCTACGGCATTATGCGGATGCTCCCGCTGTTAGATTTTGCACGTATTCGCAAAAACCCCAAAATCATCTGCGGATATAGCGACATCACAGCGCTTGTGAATACGGTCAATCGCAAAAGTGGGCTTGTGTGCTTGCATGGACCGGGCGCGACGAGTACATTAGACCCATTCACCGTACAATGGCTTATGGCAGTGGCTTCCACCGACGACGACCGTAAGAAACAAGGCTTCACGCCACTTGTCCTCACACCACCTGCAAAGGAGTCAGCCTTTGCGCCATTCCAGACGATAACTGCTGGCAAGGCGCGTGGGAGGCTTGCGGGCGGGAATCTGACATTGCTTGCAAACACGATGGGAACGCCGTTCGAGGTAGATACAAAGGGTTCGCTCCTGTTTTTTGAAGACGTGACCGAAGAACCATACCGCATAGATCGGATGGTTACGCAATTGCTGATTGCCGGAAAATTCAAGCATTGCGCGGGCATTGCCATCGGACAGTTCACCAAATGTACCGCCGAAGACCCAGCACATTCGTTCACCATCGCAGAAATTTTACAGGATCGTCTAAGCGGGCTTGGTATTCCCGTCGTTTCAGGGTTGCAGTTCGGACATATTGCGGCGCAATACACCCTGCCCATAGGAGTGAATGCAGAACTCGACGCAACAGCGGGGACGCTGACGCTGCTTGAATCGGCGGTTGTGTGAAGCTGACATTACGTTAAGCGCATGTCATGGGAACAAATAAATGTAAAAGGGAATGCTCTGGACAAGCGCTTCGTACTATCGCAATTCCTCCAAAAAATCCCGCAAAATCAGTGCTGCTGCTACTTCGTCGGTACGTCCTTTTTGGGCGCGTTGTTTTTTTTTGACACCAGATGCGACCATACTTTGCATCGCATGGCGACTTGAAAACGATTCATCCACCGCAATAATAAGCAGACCGCTTCGCACCCGCAGTTCCACAATGAACTTTTCGATTGTTTCGATAAACGGCGTTGTTGCGCCATCCACGCGGTAAGGAACGCCAACAATCACCGCCCCAAGACGTTCGTGAGCAAAGGCTGCCAGAAGATTATCCCAAATATCCGGCGTATTTTGCAGAACACCACGCGGCGAGGTCGTGATGTGCAGCTCGTCGCAGACGGCAAAGCCGATACGCTTCAAACCGTAATCCACTGCACCGATACGCTTGCCTTTGAGGAATATTTGCTCTTCCAATGTCATCTTGTTGGTGTTGATGCTGCGACAACATTGTCAATGATGTAGAAATTCTTTGCCAGAAAATTCAAGCGGTTTAAGCGTTAGTTTTTTTGCGCCTTTGGCGGGCAAGCGAAATTGAACACTTGTGCCTTTACTACGTTCGGAGGTGACAACCATTTCGCCGCCGTGTAATTGGATAATGTGCCGCATAATCATCGTACCCATACCGGAGCCACCTTTGCCTTGAAACGTGCTAAATCCAGGCTTCATCATGCTTTTCATCACCTCTTCCGTCATGCCTTCGCCGGAATCTTTCACCTCGAAATACATGTGTGTGCTATCTGCCCAACACCCAATCCGAATAGAACCGGTATTGTTTGGCATAGCGCGGATGCCGTTTTCGACAGCATTACGGAGGGCGCGTTCGAGCTTCAAACGGTCGCACTCGAACAAAACATGCTGGGCGTGAACCGTAAACTCTACCAACGGAAACAAGGACGCATCGAACTCGCGGCGGACGTTCAAGCAAAGGTCGGCGCTGTCGGCTTGGGATTTTTTGAGGTCGTCGCTGTTGCCGATGGCAATAAGGTCGCGTACCCGTTTGATAAGCAGGTTTACTTGAAACATGATACGATGTCCGGGACTGTTCTCGTCCGCATGATCGCTGGAAACTTCTTCGGCGTTGAGTTTGATGATAGACAGGTTCGTTTGCATGTCGTGGGCAAGCTGCGCCCAGTTCACAAGACGTTTTTTTTCAAGCTCTTCGGTGATGTCTTTGCCGATAAGCATCACACCTTTGATAACACCGTAGCGGCTCTGAATCGGATGAGCAGAGAAGACGTAATCGTCAGTATTGCCGGATTGCTCCGCAACGGCTGAGGGCACGGTATTCCCACTCCCAAACCGCGAAAACACTATTTTGCGGGTCATTGAGGCGCGGGCTTGTAAGGCTTCGATCGCAAATTCCTCTAGTGCTCGTGAATCTATACCAACGCAATAAAATTGAAAAAGCCGTTTCATCGGAACATCATTCGGCATACTTAATAGCTTGCGAGCGGTGTCGTTGAGCGTTTGCAACTTTCCTTCGGCATCAAGGGTGATAAGTGCATCCGCGCCAGGCAGCTCAAACAGCGTTACAAGCAAACGGCGTTGCTGGCGGAACAGGTACAGCAGCACAAACGCAATTGTCGTGATGCTAAACGCCAGCCCGTAAATCCACCAATCACTGATGATATTGCGAATCCACCAAAAACGGTGTGTCTGACGCTGAAAGAGCAGGTGTGTCCGGTTCAGCGAGAGAATAAACAGGTTATCTTTTTGGACAGATTGAAGCGTGATGCCGGATTCCGAAACTGTGCCGGAAACGAGTGCCGACGGCAGTGTGAGTGGATTAACGGAAAGAAGCGTTCCTTTTTGAGTGTCGAGCGTAGCCAGAACATTTGCAAACAGGAGGAAAACGCTGGATTGGTGTTTGAGAACGGCAATCGGCAGATAAAAATTTTCTGGCAATTCTAAAAGCATTTCGGGGCGACTTGCGGAGCCGTTCGGTTGAATAGCGAGGGTGTTCCATGAGTATTTACCAAACTCTGCGCCGATGTAATATATCGCAAACGAACCCAAACGCATTGCGTCTGCTGGTTGTTCTGGGGCGGACAATTGTTCAATAATGATATGCTCCGGTTTGGCTGGAACCCTTACGTCACGCCATGTTCCAGATTTTGCCAAAATCGTCACAAGTGATGACGGACCAACTTCCATACACGCCGCAACCGCATAGTTGCTCACACGCCGAAGCACCGTGCGTTGTGGTTTGTCCAATCGTTGCGCGAACAGCGTCGTTCCGCGTTCGTTGACGGTAGTAATAATCTGCTGCAAGCCAGACTGTACAAGATAAACAAACGACGGGTCATCCGCGCTGCGTGTGTAGTCGTTCAGTGGGATGGCAGCGGCTACGTTGTCTTGCGTAAGCGGTGTTGCCGTGATTTTGCCTGTTTCTGCCATATCGCATTGAAGCAGGATGCCATTCACCACCACAACAACAGAGCGTCCGTTGCCGACTGTGAACATGGTTGTGCGCTCGTCGGTCTCGCGTTGGAGCCGTACAGGAAGCGAAACTTCACGCCAAATTCGCAAATCGGCACCAACTTCTGCCAAAATCCACGCGCTATCGCGTTGCATCAGCACGGCGGCAGAGTTGACCGATAGTATGACCGCATCAATCACCGACGCGCCGCCAAGCGTTGTGCGGCGGACGTTGTTTTGCACAGCACCATACCATGCGCTTGCCACGTCTGCCTCGACGGTTCCAAACCCGTAGGGTTTTTGTTTGAATTGAAAGAAAAGTGGTGCGCCATTTGCGCCAATATTACCACCGAGCAATACCTGTCCGCCGCTAAATTCCTTGAGCGGCACGTAGTCATACTCATACAATCGGCGTGGTTGCGCGGACACAACGGTAATGAAAGCCGCACATAAAGCCGCAGACACACAAACACGACGGAGCGCTATGAAGAGTATGGTGGTCATGTAGTCGTCGGTTCAATTATTTGTTCAATCTGGCATACGCTGTACGCTTGAACACCCTGCCCGGCACCGACAAAGCCGAGTTTTTCGCTCGTGGTGGCTTTGACGGACACGCGTTCAAGCGGCAAGCCGCACACACGGGCGATATTCTCGCAGATGGCAGCTTTGTATGGCATAATTTTGGGTTGTTCGAGGACGAGCGTACAATCAAGGTTAATAAGCCTGTAATTACGCTCTACGAGCATTGCTGTGACACGCTTCAAAAGCTCCACACTGGAAATACCTTTGTACGCGGCATCGGTGTCGGGAAAATATTCACCGATATCGCCCAAACCTGCCGCCCCCAAGAGCGCATCGCAAACCGCGTGGAGCAGCACATCGCCGTCGCTATGGGCAACAGTGCCGAACGGTGATTTAATGATGACACCGCCCAAAATCAGGCTTTCACCTTCTGCAAGGCGGTGAACGTCGTATCCAAATCCTACCATAGTGATGTTGTAAAAGTCTCGTAATCAAACCACAAACGTAAGCCGTGTGAGCAATGGCAGGGCTGCTAAGTTCTGAGTATATCAGGCTCGAAACAAGGCTTGTAAAGCCGCATCTGAAAATTCCCCTCTTTCCAAAGAGGGGTGGCTGGCGAAGCCAGACGGGGTGTTGTCTTATGTGCTATTCCCACTACCCCGCCCGAGCCAGACGGAAGCCGTCTGGCTGACACCCCTTCGCCTGCCGTCTCCGCTGACGCAATGCGTCAGGCGAAGGGGAATCTGAAGAACTTAGCAGCCCTGGTGTGAGCAATGGGGGTAATTTACGGGCTTTTCGTGAACTTTTTACGAGCGAAAAAAATAACCGTGAGTTTTTTCGCTTGCATGACGAAACTGAATCCCATAAATTTGTACCCTGTTTTACGCTGTAGGTCGCTGTGCATCAATAGTTGGGCAACACATCAGACATCTCGGTATCTCTGGGTATTGTGTACAGATTTGCGGCTGCGTCGGTCTCCCTTCCACCAAACCTACACAATAGAGCAGGGGTTTCAAATTATTATCCCCTATACCGCTTATCCCCTATACCGCGCAATAAACGTTGCGGCTTCGTCGCTTTGAAGGTCGCTCATGCGTTGCTGGGTGATGAGGGTTCCATATACTACTAAATCTCGCGCAAGCATATTCAAGCGCTGTTGCACGGAGGCGTTAATCACCTCGCAGGCTTCGTTCACATCGTTTTCGGTCAGGCTCACACCGTAGGGCATAGACCATCCATAGCATTGGCGAATAATGGTTCGCACGTGATCCATCGTCGTTAGTCCTTTTTCGAACGATGAACACACGTATCCAAAAACTTTCCCTGCAAATTCCGTCCAAAAATAATCCAGAAAATTTTTGAGCGTACCAGACATGGAACCATGATAATCCGGCGTACCAAGAATGTAGCCGTCTGCCGCATCCACCATCGCTTTGATGCGGGCATAATGCTCGGTGGAATCTTTGCTTGAAGGGTTAAAAATAGGGAGCGGCGTGCTGCGGAGGTCAAGTATTTGAACGTCGGCACCACGCGCTTGCATGGCGTTGGCGGCATATTGAACAGCAGTGGCGGTCACAGATTCATCACACGAACCAGCAATAACACAGAGAATTTTCATACATTTGTTGTGACAAGAAAAATATCGTTTGAGAGATAGAGACGCATTCTTGTCGAAAATCGTTCAAAATCATTCAAAAAAATATTGCAGGTTCTGATGTCGCAACAAATCACACCCAATAAACCTCTTCCATCCGTCGAACACTTGCTTGAAGAACTTTTTGCGCTTCATCGGTTCGGCATTACGCCCGGTTTGGAACGCACTAAAGCGCTTTGTGCTGCGTTGGGTTATCCCGAACGGGCGTTTCCATCCATCCACGTGGCAGGTACGAACGGCAAAGGAACGGTAAGTTCCGTGTTGGCATCCGCGTTGACGGAAGCGGGCTACAAAGTTGGGCTTTATACGTCGCCGCACGTTCAGCGTTTTAACGAGCGAATGCGCGTAGGCGGCGTGTGTATCAGCGATGCAGACCTGTTGCGGCTTGCTGAAGGCATGATAAAACAAGTAAGGGAATTGGGCGCAACGTTTTTCGAGGCGACGACGGCGCTGGCGTTTGCGTATTTCGCGGAGCAGAAGGTGGATATTGCTATCGTCGAAACGGGGTTGGGTGGGCGGCTTGATTCCACCAACGTTC
The DNA here is from genome assembly GCA_025358765.1 of Candidatus Kapaibacterium sp. Classification (GTDB taxonomy): domain Bacteria; phylum Bacteroidota; class Ignavibacteria; order Kapaibacteriales; family UBA4661; genus JANYIG01. The sequence continues at coordinate 1,067 of JANYIG010000360.1, read as the reverse complement.
TGCGCCCCGACGAGCTTCTAATGTCCGTCATTACTTCGATTGACCTTGACCATCAGGCGTATTTGGGCGACACGCTTGCTGCGATTGCGAGCGAAAAAATTGGGATTATTAAACCACATACCCCCGTATTGGTTGCGGAGCCGCGTCCGTCCTTGCGTTTAGCATTTATGGAAGCATCGGTGGAGTATCAAGCGCCGATTGCGTTTTTGGATGATGCGTATCGCGTGGTTGTAGAGAGCTTTAATGCTGATTTTTCGATGAATCTCACGCTTACAACACCCAAACAGCGAGATTCTGAGCGCCGTCCGCTTCCTGTGCCTCTTCACGTGCCGCTTTGTGGCGATCATCAAGCGCGAAATGTGCTGACGGCATTTGCTGTATTGGAACAACTTCAAAAACGATTCCCCACAAGCAACGAAGCGGTTCAGCGCGGGCTTACGAATCTCAAACGCAATAGCGGATTGGCGGCACGGATAGAGTTGTTGCAAGCGCCGTCCAAACAAGCATCGTCCGCATCGGCACCACCTGTGGTATTGGACGTGGCGCACAATCCAGCCGGAATGCAGGCGTTGGTGCAAACCTTGGCACAGTGCGGGTACGCAAAAACGCGGTGGAATGTGGTGTTTGGGGCAATGGAGGACAAAGACATTTCCGAAATGCTTGCAACGCTTGCCCCGATAACGGAACAGCTTTATGCGCCGTCGTTGTTTGTAAGCAGAGCGCGAACGGGTGAGAATGTTGCTGCGGAAGCGCGTCGTTCCGGCATTCAAGCAGAGCAGTTTGGAACGATGGCGGATGCTTGTAATGCTGTTATGGCAAAATCGAAACCAACTCTTATTGTAGGTTCCTTCTACGTAGCGGATGAAGCCTTGCAATGGTGGAACAGTCGAATAGCAGAAGGTGTTTAGGAACGGAACAATGCGTATTTTGTAGTGAATAGTTGTAGTGTTGAAGTTTAGATAAATTCCTGAAAACCGCATCAAACCTTACGCGCAAGAACCCCACTCAATCTCCCCTTCTAAGGGGAGAAGCAAGACGCAACACGTCTTCGTGGCGGCTTGCAGAGG
>JANYIG010000356.1 GCA_025358765.1 Candidatus Kapaibacterium sp. | reverse complement strand
CAAAATTGACCATTATCGGCTGCAACACTGATGTGGGCTACGAAAAAGGTAATCGTAAGCTGTCACGACAACGAGCGCAAGCGGTGGCAGATTATTTGCAGGATGTTTGGCGCATTCCTGCCACGCGGTTGGACGTGCAAGACAGAAACCTGCCAGAACAGGTTGCAAGCACCGACAGTGCTTCGCTTGGGGAGAGCAGATGTGTGGAGTTTCGGTCAGATAATGCGGAGGTCTTCAAACCGCTCGTGTTTACTGACCCGCTTCGTGTGGTGGGGTTAAAAGTGATTCGGTTGGCGTTGGATGTATCCGCCGGACCGGGCTTAAAGCAGTGGGCACTGGAAGCCACACAAGTGGACGGGAATGAAGTTATCACACTTAAGTACGATGAAGGAGCAATAAATCCGCCGGAACAGTTCGATATTGACTTGACGAAAAACCCGAGTTTTACTCCAACCAGCGAAAACACGATTGATTTCCGTCTGACGGCTGCCGATATTCAAAATAATGTTGCCGAAGCGCCAATTTTCTCCATTCCGGTGCGACAACTAACCGTCGAGAAAAAACAACGCGAAGGGCAACCACAAAAACGCATTGATTTTTTTGACGTTCTTGCGGTAAGCTACGGAACAACGACGCTTTCGCCAGAAGCCGCCTTGCAAGCCTCGTTGGAGACTCTTCGCAAGGCGATAACGCCAAAATCCTCCGTCACGGTGAAATGTTACGCAGAGGTTGGGGGCGACGCAGTTCGTAACCGCGCCCAAGCAGAGTTACGCGCTCAAACCGTTGCTACGTTATTAAACCTTCCGAACGCTCACATCGTAGTGGAATTTTCGCCGTTCAACGCCTCGCAGCCGGAAGGGCGCATGTACAGCCGTGCGGTGAGTGTGCGGGTTGAAACGCCGATGTAAAAACAAGTCACTGTGTTGCTTCCAAGAAGTATAGGACTTTTATTCCCATGCGTGTAGTACGCCGCACCTCTGTTGCGGCGTTCATTCTATGCGTAATTTTGCCCTTGATAAGGATTTGAGTTTATTTCGATTACTTTTGTATGTCATTCCGGTTGCCAGCCGGAGTTTACCCCAGCGAAGGCTGGGGCTGGCATGACAGCTCTGTACAATAATCGGAATAAACTCTCTTGTACGTTTGAATGGTATATGCTTTTTTTGTATCTTTTGTTCCCTTTTCGGGGACTACGACATTTTGAGGCACAACGGGAACATATACATACATCGGGGATAAAAAGCCTTCGGGTAGGCGAGAATACCAGTGTGCATGAAAATACAAGGAAAAATGCCCCAAATGCTTAGTAGTACAATTCCTATTCTCTCTCTTCATTTTTTTGAGGTATTCTTTATGAAACGCTCGTTTACGGCTTCTATTGCCGTTTCCATGGTTTTGTGTGCTATAATCACGATCCCAGCCTTGGCTCAGTTGGGAGATAGGTCAGGGGGTCGGGGAGGAGCAAGTACCGCTACCGCGCCGACACAAACAAAGGAATTGCAGACTGCAATGACACCAAAAAAAGCGCTTGAAATGCTTCAAGAAGGCAACAAACGTTTTTTGGCGGGTACAATGCTTCAACGGAATCTGAAAAAACAAGTTGAAGAAACTTCAAAAGGACAGTTTCCGTTTGCAACCATTGTGAGCTGCATTGATTCGCGTTCTTCGTCGGAATTGATTTTCGACCAAGGGCTTGGTGATATTTTTAATGCGCGTGTTGCTGGTAATATTGTCAACGAAGATATTTTGGGCAGCCTTGAGTTTGCCTCGAAATTAGCAGGCTCAAAACTCATCGTCGTTGTTGGTCATACTAACTGCGGCGCGATTAAGGGTGCATGTGACGATGCGAAATTGGATAATTTGACGACGTTGCTTGCGAAAATTAAGCCCGCAGTAGCTGCCGTACCCGGTATGGAGCCACGCACCTCAAAAAACCATGCTTTTGTGGATAAAGTTGGAGAAATGAATGTACGGCTTACGATGAAACAAATCCGTGAAAAAAGCCCTACACTCAAAGCAATGATAGACAAAGGCGAGATTGGTCTCGCGGGCGCTATGTATGACCTTGAAACCGGAAAAGTAACGTTTTATGCCGATTAACAAATCATTGTTTACAAAATTATTGGAGGAGATTCTATGAAAAAGTTTGTTGTTCTCTTTGTTTTGATGATTGCTTTTATGTTCGGCACGGCTCAAAAAGCCACGTGTGGCGGGGACAATAAAAACCATATTGCCGTGTTTAATGGCTTAACAAACGGTTTGTACACGGGGGGCGGTTCGTATTATTCGCTTGGCTTCGACTACGAACGGCATCTGACAGAATCATTGGGCATTGGAGGATTATTAGAATTCGTCTTTGCTTCGGGCTACACACAAACTATTATTGGTGTACCAGTGTTTGAGCATTTTGGTGACTTCAAAGTGCTTGTTGCTCCGGCAATGGAATTTTACAGCATAGGTGACGTGAGTTATAGTTATTTTCTTTTTCGTGCTGGTGCCGGATATGATTTTCACGCCGGTACTTTTTCGATAACACCGGGCATCAACGTTGATTTCGTCAATAGCCATGTTCTGTTAGTTGCAGGGATCAGCATTGGTATTGGATTCTAAGTGATTTTTATTTTGGTATAAATAACGCGCAAAATAGCTCTGATAGCTGCCTTGCGCGTTTTTTCTGTAACGTTATTGATTTATTACCTCGTTCGTGCTTCCACCGACGTTGTTGACTCGACAGTTGAAAAGCAGCTAAAAAGTAGTTCGCACCAAAAATTCTACAAAAACTTGTTTTCCCGCCTTCTTCCTCGTAAATTCAGCATTGCGTTCAATGCTCAATATTTTTACTCAACACTTACAAACTATTCTATGGCTTCTGCTCCTTCTTCCCCACAAACGCACGTTCCATCAAGCGCCGACAGTTCAGGTGGCAGTACGAATTACACGGTTGCGTTTAGTGTTCTCACATCGTTGTTTTTTATGTGGGGGTTCATCACGAACATCAACGACATTCTCGTTCCGCATCTAAAATCAGTGTTTGAATTGGATTACCTGAAAGCCGCTTTTGTGCAGTTTGCGTTCTTTACAGCATATTTTGTGATGGCAATTCCTGCGGGCAAGGTTATCACTCGTTTTGGCTACAAACAAAGTATTGTGATTGGCTTATGTACTTCTGGCGTGGGTGCATTGCTGTTCTATCCCGCATCGCTGCTGCTTTCGTACTGGGTGTTTTTGGCGGGTTTGTTTACGCTGGCTTCGGGTTTTACCATCCTTCAAGTGGCGGCAAATCCTTACGTGTCGGTGCTTGGCAAACCAGAAACAGCCGCAAGCCGTCTGAATCTTGCCGGAGGATTTAACTCGCTTGGCGCATCGCTCGGACCCTTTGTTGGCGGCGCGTTCATCCTTTCGACGGTGATGCTCACCAAAGAAAAACTTGCGACGCTTGCGCCCGCCGACCAAACCGTTGCGAAACTCGCCGAAGCCTCGTCGGTGCAAGTGCCATATCTGGTGCTTGCGGGTTTACTTTTTGTCTTAGCGGCAGCGTTTACCATGTTCAAACTACCCACGATTGCTACGATTGGCGACCACGCAAGCAGCGAACACCCAAATAATGGTCAAAAGGGCAGCGTTCTTGATGCCTTAAAATTCCGTCAATTACGATTTGGCGCGTTGGGTATTTTTTGTTACGTAGGCGCAGAGGTCACAGTAGCGAGCTTTTTGGTGAGTTATGCTGGATTGCCGGAGATTGCGGGTTTGAAAGAATCTGATGCCGCACGATACGTGAGTTTTTATTGGGGCAGCGCGATGGTAGGGCGGTTTTTGGGTGCGGCACTCACACAGCGCATCAAACCCCAAACGCTGTTGGTAGCATTTGCCGGTATTGCAACGTTGCTCGTGACGACCGGATGGCTCGGAGGCGGGATGATTGCGTTGCTGGCGCTTGTTGCGGTGAACTTTTTCAACTCGATTATGTGGCCCAATATTTTTACGTTGGCGATTGACGGACTTGGCAAACAGACGAACAACGGTTCGAGTCTGTTGGTGATGATGATTTTGGGTGGAGCGCTCGTACCACTTGCTCAGGGTGCTCTGGCGGATGTTATCGGGTTGCATGGCTCGTATTTTCTGCCGATTTTATGTTATGGGTACATCATATTTTACGGATTGAGCGGATGGAAAAAAGCGGCATGAGTACTTCCAAAGACACTTCTATCAATAATTCTACGACCGTTGCCGAGAGTCTCGCAGACCAGCTTCGTTGCGCTCTTGCGACGGCAATGCCTCTATTGTCAGAACTTTCCGACGAACATGTAACGTTGCGCCCGGTACCGGATCAATGGTCGCCGAAAGAAATTATCGGACACTTGATTGATTCTGCGTCCAACAATCACGACCGTTTTGTGTTGGCGCAGATTCGTACCGAGTACATTTTTCGCGGGTATGAGCAAAATCAATGGGTGGCAGTGCAACAGTATAACGAACGGACGTGGGATGAACTCTTGCGTCTGTGGGAGGCGCTCAATCTGCATCTGGCGCACGTGATGGCTGCCATGTCCGAGCATGACCTTGTTCGGAAGATTCGGTATGCTACTACGCCGGAAAAACCGATGACGGTGGAGTTTCTTCTCAACGATTATGTTGGGCATTTGGAACATCATCTCACACAAATTCTTCCTGAATATCAACGCATCTCTACGGGATACCGATGAACAAACGCATCATATATTTTGTGATAGTATGCCTTGCAACGGTTGCTACGCCGCCGCTCCACAGCCAATCCCCTGCGAACAAACCACCTATAAATCAGGTGTCTTCAAACCAACGATTTGCGCGAGTTTCGGCGGTGATTGATTCCTCCATCGCGCAAGGTGCTTTCCCGTCGGCAGTGGTGGGAATTGTGAAGGATGGAAAGGTTATTTTTCACAAGGCGTACGGACGGCTGACGTATGGGGCAACAGCGGCAGCAACGGACACGTCCACGATGTACGATTGTGCTTCGCTTACGAAGGTGCTTTGCACAACGATGTGCATTATGAAGCTCTACGATGACGGCAAAATTTCGCTCGACGACAACGTGGCAACCTATATCCCGAAATTTGCCGCACGGGGAAAACAAAACGTCACGATTCGGAATTTGCTGCTGCACAATTCGGGGTTTGCGCCGTTTCGTCCCGTCCCAAAAGATACCACGATGACCGAAGGATTTTATAATTTTGTGTTTAACGACACACTCAAATATAAAACCGGTGATTCGATGGTCTATAGCGATTTAGGATTTATAACGCTTGGGTGGCTTGTGCAGGCGGTTTCCGGCAAACGGTTGGATATATTTTTCCATGACACGTTTGCGGTGCCAATGGGACTTACCCGCACGATGTTTAACCCGCCAAATGCCTTGCTTCCAAACGTTGCACCAACGGAAGTGGATTCATTTTGGACGTGGAAAAAACCTCGTGCGCTCGTTCACGACCCACGAGCAGCCTTCACCGACGGCGTTTCAGGACATGCGGGGTTGTTCAGCACGGCGTACGATGTCATAAATTTAATGACGATGTTGACGAATGGCGGCACATTCAACGGCAAACAATACCTAAAACCTGCTACTGTAGCGATGTTCACCAAACGCGCAAGCGACCGTTCCACGAGGGCACTTGGTTGGGACACCAAAGCAGACAAAGGCAGTTCGGCAGGGGATTTGTTCTCAAGCACGTCCTACGGTCATACAGGTTTTACGGGGACGAGCGTATGGGTTGACCCCGTTCGCAAACTCTGCGGCGTATTGCTCACCAATCGCGTGTATCCTACGTCGGAGAACAAAAAAATCCAGCAGGTGCGACCAAAGTTTTACGATGCGGTGGTTCAAGCGGAGAATAAAGAATAGGAGAATAAAGAAAATAATAGTCGTCCCCTGAAATAGGTGGGCTACAGTTGTTACTCCCTTTTGGACGATAGATCCGTCTTTTATTCGGCTGTCCGATTCCCTGTTCTTACGGGTCGGGCTGTCGAATACAACGCCGCGTCAATCCGAAGCCGGAAATAAAAAATAGCATTCTATCACCCAAAAGGGAATAGGTAGCACCACAATCAAGCGTGGAGTATGAAAATGGTCATTATTCAGCAATTTTCTTGGTCGTCCGCGCTTTTTTGCTTGTTGATGGCAAAACTTATCGCAGCTTCTTCCGATTCTGGTAAAAAACGTTGATACAAACGCAGGATTTGTGAACCCCTCAGTAACAATTGTAAGCTCTTTTATTTCGCAGTTTTTTTACGCAATCCGTTGGGAAAGATAATCGAAAGCAAGGCAAAAATCAGCAGAAAATTAAATTCCATCCCGTTTCTCCCGCCGCCAACCACGAACCAGCCTTCCCGACCATGAATCATAATGATGCCTGCAATTAAGATAGCAATGGTAACAAGTGCAGGATACAAAATGTATTTGCCCATGAGCAACGCCACAACACACACAACGTGCGACAACTTAATCGCCCAAGCAAGGTACAAGCCAAATGGCGCAAACCCTACTTCATTGAGATATAAGTTTCCAAACGCATTCACGCCACCATTAAACATACCGCCAACGCCATGAATACACAAAATGACCGCTACGGCAAAACGCAGCAAAAACGTACCATTAAAGAAGTTCATTGTTTTGAGAGAAAAAGTAGTGAAAAATTGACCATTCAACGGTCATGTTCGATTTGGTTACTCACCGAAGTTCTGCCCTTGAGCTTCATCACTCACTCCGCAGTGTTTCTACGGGATTCGCCGAAGCTGCTTGATATGCCTGCGCTGCTCCGGTGATAAACGCAAACGTCGCCGTCAACACTCCGGCAAGCCCAAAAAGCCAGTAGTGAATTTCCGTGCGATAGGCAAAAATGTTTATAGCTCACGCTTCAAGACCACGTGCGGTTTCCAGTCTGCTTCCGGCGCAGCAACACCCTTTTCACTCACCTTTTCCCACTGGCTGTTAGCGATGTAATAGAGCGCGTTGCCCACAAGCACGCCAAGCGTCGGCTCTTCAAAAAGTGCGTTATTTGCTTCCAGAACATCCATTCCTTCAATCCGTCGTTGTTCCTTATCCAGACGGAGGCGCACGACGCGGTGCGGGTTTGTGCCGTTTTGAATACCAATCAGGCTTCCTTTGAAAAAATATAAACCGTCCGTTCCCGCAGCCACGCAGGAATCAGGAGCGGCGAGGTGTTCTATCTTTTTCGTTTGCGTATTGATACGGAAAATTCCATTGGTGTAATCCGCGAGAAAAAGCGTTTTGCCGTCCTGCGAAAAATCAAGCCCTTGCATAGACGGCGTTGTTGCCGCATCGCTTTTAAGCCACGTGCTGAGTGTATCGCTTTTTTCATTCACCGTAAAAATTGTCGGAGAATCGCTGTCGCTCACAAACGGAACGCCTGTTTTCGGGTGCAGAGCAAGGTCGCCAAAGGCATGTGATTGCCCATCATTTGGAGCATAGTAGCGGTGGAGCAATTTTCCCTTCGTGAGGTCGTACACGCTCACGGCGGCTCTGCCTTTGAGCGTAGAATCAAAACCTTGCATCTGCGGAAATGCGGTCGCGCAAACCCAGAGTTTGCGCCGCTTTGCATCCACCTTCATTCCCAGCACGCTCCAAAGGTCATCCGCAGGTTTGGAAAAGTCGCTTGCCGTGCCGTTTGCCGTAATTTTTACAATCTTTCGTTTATGCACCGAACTCACAAAAAATGCCTTTTCCTGCGGGTCGTAAGCGACGCTTTCGGTAATCAATCCTTTTTCCGCAAGGCGAAATGCTTCTGAGCTTGTGCCGATAGGTTTTGTGGATGCCTCAAAACGCTTGCAACACGCATCAAACTGTGCTTTGAACGGTAGAGAATCACGAAGCACAGCAAATGACGGGCTTTTTGCTGCGGGATAGACCATTCCCGTGGCAGCGACTTGTTCCAACAACCTGAGTGCCGCATCATACTTGGCTTCGGCGGTGTAGCCTACCGCAAGATTGTACATCAAGCGCGGATGGTTCGGCTTCAGCGTAAGTGCTTGTTCGAGATTACGTGCGAAGTCCGCCATATTGCCACTTTTGTATGCTGTGCGGGCGGCTTGTTCATAAAAGCGCCAATTTTTTTCTTGTGCAACAATCCCTTGAGAACTTGCAAAAACAAAAATCGTACAAATCGCGTAGCAAAGGAGTTGAATCATTGTGGTCAGGTAAAAAGGGTTCTCATTGGTTTTCGTTGGAAAAACCAATTTTTAGAAAGAAAATTTGCGGCTCGTGTAGTTTCGCTGGGCAAAAACGTCCAAAAGGCAACATCCATGCTTTGTTGCGGCGAAGCAGATGCCGTGCTGGTAGCCGCCGAAACGACGTACTGCAAAAAAAACAATGTATTAAAAATAATCGCGGTGGAAATACAGAATGCGAGAATAACGCCCCATTGCCACAATGGTACTTTCCATGACGGAGCGGAATATTTCCAAGAAGCGTGGTCAGTCATTGTTTCACAAAAAACTGTTTCACAAAAAACGTACGGTGATGAACCAGATCGTTATTCCTTCCCATCCAAACCCACTCTGCGGTCAAACGGTTGAAACACATTGTGCATAAGTTGAGCAAACTCTTGGCGGGTAATGGGGCGGTCTGCGTCGAACGTATCACCATCAGCCCAGACGACATAGGCGTTTGTGGTGATGAGGTAATTATAAGCGGGCAACCACGCCGCATTTATGGGGATATTACCGTGAAACCGCATAACGCCATTCATTGGTGGTGCTCCTTTCAATAACCAAATTGCTGAAACCGCCTCTGCAATCGTCGCGGGACGCTTTGCTATGTCTTTTTTTACGGTGATTGTCAACTTCGTGGTTCCACGACTGACCAGTGTTAGAGCTTCTTGCAATTCCGCCAACGTTACCGTGCTGTCAGGATAAAACCATGTTTGGTTCGCCCATTGGTTCGGAACGCCCGTCCCCTTCAACGCACCCGTCAAACCAATCTTCTGCACTGCCTGAAAATACTTACTTTCCGGCGACACATCCAAAAACGGCAACAACCAACAACCAGCATTCAACAACGAT
>JANYIG010000350.1 GCA_025358765.1 Candidatus Kapaibacterium sp. | reverse complement strand
GTTGTACTCCATGCGGCATCTGGTGCAGTGTTGCCGCAGATCATCGAAGCGCTCTCAAGTGACAAAGAACAAACAACAAATGACTAATGACCAAACAACCTCTATGATTCTCGGCATCGGAACAGACATAACGCAAGTGGTTCGCATCAGAGATACGATTGAGCGCTACGGCGATCAGTTTTTGAAGCGGATTTTCACCGACAACGAACGTTCGTATTGCGAAGCGCAAAAATACAGCGCCCAACATTACGCAGCGCGGTTTGCAGCAAAAGAAGCATTCTCGAAGGCAGTCGGGACGGGCATAGAAGGCGAAACTGTTTGGACGCACGTTGAAGTAGTGCGCCATCTGAGCGGCAAGCCGATGTTGGAATTACACGGTGCATTAGCGGAACAGTTTCGCCATCACCATTTGCACTTGTCGCTCTCGCACACAACGGAACACGCCATCGCGTGCGTTATCGTGGAAACACCAAATACTATACAGCAACAAGAGCGTGTAGTGGAAATCCGATGATAATAGTATATTTGCATCGTGTCGTTCCTGTTTCAGGGTAATTCATAACAAATCCAACTTTCACTCACGTTTTTGGAATGTCTCTATGCTCACATCGTCGCTTACATCGTCCACACGTGTTCTCGCAGCCGCAGTCGCCATCTGCTGCTTTACCTTCGCTTCATCTTGTTTCCGCCAGCAGGGTTCTACGCCTCAAGTCAATAATAGTGCCAAAGCCCTGTTTACCATCAAACAAAACGGCAAATATGGCTTTATCAATCCCGCCGGAACCGTCATCATTCGCCCCCAATTCGACGACGCTCGGAAATTTTTCGAGGAGGTTGCAGCCGTTAAAATTGGCGGCGCAAGCGGCAAATGGGGGTTTGTGGATACAACGGGAACGTTGATTATCAATCCCCAGTTCGATGACGTGGATGCGTTTTCGGAAGGTTTGGCTGCTATCAAAATGAACATGGGCAGCCCCAATGGTGTGGTTGGTAGGTGGGGTTTTATTGACCGACTCGGTAGGGTCGTGACACAACCACAATTCGACCAAGCGAGTAGTTATACTGAAGGACTTGCGGCGGTTCGCGTGGGCGCAAAATGGGGTTTTGTGGATAAAGCAGGCAAATTTGTGGCTCCTGCACAATTCGACGATGCACGAAACTTTGTGGATGGCGTTGCGCGGGTGCGTGTAGGTAACAAATTCGGGTTTATTGACAAAACGGGTAAATTTATTGCAAATCCTCAGTTTGATGCCGCGTATGATTTTTCGCAACGTTTTGCTGCGGTTAACGTCGGAGGATCTGTCATTCCCTCGCCCGGCGGCAATAAAAGTTCTTCAAAACAGACAATCACTGCGCCCAGCAAATGGGGATACATTTCTCCCAATGGTAAATTTGTCATCAACCCACAGTTTGACCGTGCCTTTGATTTTTCTGAGGGGTTGGCAGCCGTGAAACTTGGCGATAAATACGGCTTTATTGATACCGCAGGAAAATACATTATTACGCCACAATTCGACTCTGCTGCAAAATTTTTTGGCGGTCTGGCGCGTGCACGATCTGGTGGTCGCTACGGTTTTGTGGATAGAAGCGGCAAATTCGTGATTGAACCACAATTCGACGGCGCGGATGATTTTTACGAAGGTATCGCTATTGTACAAGTCGGGGGTGAGAATTCTGGTCGCTACGGCTTTATCGGCAAAGACGGCAAGTTCGTCATCAATCCTATGTTTGACTATGCTGAAGATTTTACCGAAGGTGTTTCTGCCGTTCAAATGCCATCTGCAAGTGGTTATATTGACAAAACAGGTCGCTACGTCTGGAAAAATAATTGATAGAACCCTGTAAAAGCACGGAGTCGTCATCCGACGTTCAAAGCGGGCGGCAACTTTGTTTTGTAACCTTTTCCCCATATGTGGCTTCTTCCCACAAAGCCTTCTATCCCTTTTCCTCTTCCATTATGCGTACAACCCTTGTATTTCTTAACGTTGTAACACTGCTGTGTGTAATAATGCCGCATTCAGCACTTTTCGCCCAGACAGCCACCGTTTCCGGCATTGTCAGCGAAGCCACGTCCGGTGAATCAGTTATCGGCATTAATGTTGTGCTAATGCGAGAAATTAACGGCGTTCCTGAAGCAAAACCCTTTCGTGGTGCACGAACGAATAAATTTGGGTTTTATTCCATTGCGAACGTTCCAGCAGGCTCATACACGCTTGTTGTGCGGGGTGTAGGCTACAAGGCAATATCCCGCCCATTCGTGATGGGAGAAGGTAACGTCCGCGAAAACATCGCGCTTGCGCTCACCGATGTTCGTACGCAAGAGATTTCGGTGGAAGCTGACCGCATTGCATCACCGACCCGCAACATCAGTTCTGTAGCGCTTTCGATGGATTTTATCAACAAAATGCCATCGTTCGGTGGCGAAAAAGATATCTTCCGCGTGTTGCAATTACTTCCGGGCGTAAAGACTGCAAGCGAGCTTTCAAGCGGCTTGTACGTGCGCGGCGGTTCACCAGACCAAAACTTGAATCTGCTCGACGGCGTGATTATTTACAATCCTTCGCATTTGGGTGGTTTCTTAAGTACATTTAACGGTGATGCCATCCGCGACGTGCGGCTCATCAAAGGCGCGTTTCCGGCGGAATATGGCGGACGGCTTTCGAGCGTGATTGACCTGACGATGAAAGAAGGCACGAAGGAAAAAATCTCCGGCACAGGCAACGTAAGCCTGATTGCATCACGGTTGACGGTGGAAGGACCTATCACCGAAGACGTGACGTTTATGGTGTCAGGGCGACGCACGTATTTTGATTTGCTCGTCGGGCTTGCCACTATCAACAGCACCGAAAAACCGCCTCAATACTACTTCTACGACCTCAATGGCAAAATCAACTGGAAACTCTCCGACAACGACCGTATCTATCTGAGCGGGTATTTCGGACGTGATGTTTTACAAAACTCCCCCACCGCTGGCAGCACGGGAACCTCTGGAACAGCGTTTGGGCTTGATTGGGGTAACGCAAGTGGTAATCTACGCTGGATGCACGTTGTTTCGCCATCGCTATTCACGAATTTTTCCGTGATTTATACGGATTACAATTTTAGTACGGGCATCGGAAGCGGTGACAGCAGCACGACAAATTTTAACTCGTTCTCGCAAATCCGTGATTTTATGCTGCGTGGCGATGCACAGTGGTTTCCGGCGCAAGACCATACCGTCAAAATTGGCGCAGAAGCTACATTTCACAATTTCCGTACGCTTGTTTCCAGCGATAATTCAAGCATCCAAGACCTCATTCGCCGTGCTACGCTCGGCACAACAGGAGACGTAACATCGCTCGAAGGCGCGTTGTACGCACAAGACGAATGGCAAAATGCGCTTGGCGCAACGGGGCTTTCTGTGAATGCGGGGCTGCGGATGGCGTATTTCCAGAAGGGAAACCGTTTGCTGCCAGAGCCTCGTTTATCTGCCTCTTATGCGCTGACGGATGATATTTCCCTCAAAGGCGCGTTCGCAGTAGCAAACCAGTTTTTGCACCTCGTTGTTCGCAACGACCTCACATTGCCAAGTGATACGTGGTTTCCTTCCACCGAAACCGTACAACCAAGCAATTCCACCCAGTACGTGTTGGGCATGGAAACATCGTTGTTCGACAAAGAGGTATTGTTCAGCGTCGAGGGCTATTACAAAACCATGAAAAACTTGTATGAGTTCAGAGATGATGCAAAATTCAGTCTTTTTGCGCCGCTCGAATCCGATTTAACGCGCGGCACAGGTGAGGCGTACGGCGTAGAAGTATTTTTGCACAAGCGCGTGGGGGCGTTCACGGGATGGCTTGGTTACACACTTTCGTGGACAACGCGCCAATTCGACGATTTGAACAATGGCAAACCATTTTATCCGCGTTACGACAGTCGTCACGATATTTCCGCCACCTTCACGTACAAACTCGGCGAATCGTGGGAATTTGGCGCGTCGTGGGTTTACAACACCGGACAGGCTTATACAATGCCGTCCGGGCGGTATTATTGGAACCCGATAAACCCCTACCAACCGCAAGTGTCGCAAACGTCACAACAAAATGTCGTCGGCAATGTTTCGTTGCGAAGTTACCAGCAATACACCGAGCGCAACGGCTTCCGACTGCCGCCGTTCCACAAACTCGACCTGAATTTTACGCATTATTTTTCGTGGTTTGGGTTGCCGTTCAATTTTTCGATAAACGTTTATAATGCTTATAATCGCCGGAATCCCTTCGCGTGGGTGCTGGAACGCAATAGCAGCGCGGTTCCGCAACTTGTGCAATACACACTGTTCCCGATTATCCCTACGTTTGGGCTTGGGTTCAAATTTTGAGTTTCTTTACTCTACCTTCACTTCTCTATTTCTGATTATGTCACGAGTTATCTTTTTAATCCTTACCTTCACGCTCACTGTCTTGATTTCAAGCGGTTGTCAGACGATTATCAACGATGCTGTCGAATTGCCGTATCAAGAATCCATTGTTGTGCAAGCACTCATCGAAGCGGGTAAGCCAATTACGAGCATTCACATAGCAAAAAACGTTCCCGCGCTTGATTCCATCACACCCCAGATTGTGTTCATCGCCGATGCCGTCGTAACGGTCAGGGTGGACGGACGGGCGTATAACGCTGTGCTGAAGCCTGATTCCGCGTATCTAGCGGGTGCAAGCACTCCGCAGCCATATCGCAGTTTGTATGCGGTTCCCAACCTCATCGTTCAAAGCGGCAAAACGTATCAACTCACGGTGCAATGGCGCGGCAAAACGACAACTGCCCAAACACTTGTTCCAGCAACTCCTGTGCTGACAAGCTCTGTCACATATCGTGTTGTAACCGATACCACAACGCGACGAGGAAGCAATCAATTCGAGCGCTCCATCGAGCTTGAAACCATGATTGCCGCACAACCACACGAAGTTTATGCAATGTACAGCTACGGCACAGACATCGTGCTACGTGTTAC
Organism: Candidatus Kapaibacterium sp.; assembly: GCA_025358765.1. Classification (GTDB taxonomy): domain Bacteria; phylum Bacteroidota; class Ignavibacteria; order Kapaibacteriales; family UBA4661; genus JANYIG01. The sequence goes on along the minus strand of JANYIG010000350.1, from coordinate 1,271 downwards.
GGCGAATGCCGCAGGTGCATTGTCGTCCTACCTTGACACAACGCTTGTGTTCTCCAACATTCCAGGAGCTTCGGGCGCAAACCGCAACGACGTAATAGATCGTGTGGGTGACGCAACCACAGCAGCAGCGCTCCAGCTTCATCGAAAAATCAGAATTGATGGTTATGGCAGTGGATTCACGACACCACCACCCTTTACCATCAAACCTTCCACTGCTGTGTATGCGATTGTCCAAGCCTTCGATGCGCCGTATTATGACTATTTCATCACCATAGACCGCAATCGAAATCAGAATCCGCTTGCCACGGGCGGTTTGAACCCGCTCTGGAACGTGTCGGGGGACGGTATTGGTATCTTTATTGGCGTGGCAACAAAGGAAATTCTCATTCATCCGTAATTCTGTTGCAATTTGTAAATTCATTTCGGTAAATTTCGCTACCAATCAATCGTTATTGTAGCAATTTTCCATCTGAATCCATGATTCCTCTGTTGCTTATTGTACTTCTTTTTTCGTTTTCCACGCCCGCAACCGCACAATTCGGCGACATAGGGACGATGAAAGTCCAGAATCAATCGCTGTCGGTGGCAGAAATATTGACAATGGCGGTGCTGGCAAACAACGATATTGAGTTCAAACATTGCACTATCCGCACCGACTCCACAAGCTCCGACCCCGCTAAAGAAGCTGAGTGGCGGGCAAAACTCTTCTCAGTCGCCCATAACGACCAGAACCAAGTTGTGGTGGGCGTTCAACTCCAGTTTGATAGTTGCAAAATTTCCGCATGGCGCATTAACGATTTTGCATTTACCAAAGGCATTTCGTTTAATGGATGTGCGGTTGACGAATATTTGGGCTTCAAAAAATGCCTAATTACTAATCTCGGCATCTCGAAAACCAGCATTACCACTGGCGTAGAGGTCGAGGGTTTGGTAAATTTTGAAATCAATCGTTGTGTAGTAGGTAATTGTGTTTTTGCCTCCAGTGCTGCAAACAGTGTTAATTTTAATAATTCCACGTTCTCCTCGCTGCTGCAAATCTTTTCGCCCTATTCGGCTCCCCTCAACGAACTCAGCATTGAAAAATGTATCTTTGACAGTGCTGGTACGGTGCAGTTTGGTGGTCATATCCGCTCGTTGGCGCTTGTGGAAGATACATGCCGCGGCGTTCTCGGTATGAGTGCAACGATATTGAATATGCTCATGGTCGAGCGCTGCGCTTTCGGTAAGTCCGTGATGTACGAAGCATTTAATACCCCAGAACGAGCAACAAC
>JANYIG010000339.1 GCA_025358765.1 Candidatus Kapaibacterium sp. | reverse complement strand
ACCCTCAAGCGCATCACCCCTCTGCAAGCCGCCACGAAGACGTGTTACGTCTTGCTTCTCCCCTTATAAGGGGAGATTGAGTGGGGTTCTTGCGCGTAAGGTTTGATGCGGTTTTCAGGAATTTATCTAAACTTCAAATTTCGCTCACTATTTTTTATTGACCATGAATTTTCCTTCGCTGAACGAACAAATGGATATTATCCGTTCTGGCACCCAAGAAATCGTACCAGAATCAGAATTAGCGCAAAAAATCGAACGCTCTATCAAAACCCAGAAGCCGCTTCATATCAAGCTCGGCTGTGATCCAAGCCGTCCCGATTTGCATTTGGGGCATGCCGTTGTATTGGGTAAAATGCGGCAGTTTCAGGATTTGGGACATCTGGCAATCTTGCTTGTGGGTGATTTCACGGGCATGATTGGCGACCCCACGGGGCGCTCCAAAACACGACCCGCACTTACGATTGAGGAAACACGCCAAAATGGGCAAAGTTATGTCGAGCAAGCAACCATCGTACTTTCGCAGGAGCGTCTGAAACTTGTTTACAATTCTGAATGGCTTGCGCCTATGACCTTCAAAGACGTTATTGCTCTGACCGCAAAATATACGGTCGCGCAGATTTTGGAACGAGATGATTTTAGCAAACGCCACAAAGCCGGCGAGCCAATTAGTCTGCACGAATTTCTATATCCGCTTGCTCAAGGCATGGATTCTGTCGCATTAGATGCTGATGTAGAGCTTGGTGGAACCGACCAAAAATTTAATCTGCTTGTTGGGCGTGAATTGCAGCGTGCGTACGGCAAAGAGCCGCAGTGCATCCTAACAATGCCTCTTTTAGAAGGAACCGACGGCGTGGAAAAAATGAGCAAATCGCTTGGTAATTACATTGGGCTGACGGATTCGCCACGCGAGATGTTTGGTAAAACTATGTCTATTCCTGATACGCTTATTGCACGGTATTTCCGCTATGGCGCATTCGCTGCCGATGCGGAAGTAAAGGCGATGGAAACGGGTTTGCGGGACGGTTCCTTGCATCCGCGCAACGCCAAAGTGCAATCCGCAATGGGCATTGTGCGTCGCTATCACGGCGATACGGCTGCCCAAGCGGCGTTTGACGAATTCGAGAAGATGTTCGTAAAAAAAGATGTGCCGGATGAGATTGAATCGTTGGTGATTGTTGTCTCAACGGCAGATATAAATGTGTTGGATGCGCTCGTGTTGGCGGGTTTGGCTCCATCCAAAGGCGAGGCGCGACGTTTAATCCAAGGTGGTGGTGTGTCGGTGGATGGCGAAAAGATAAACGACATTGCGGCAAGCGTGAACCTGAGCAACGAACGGCTGTTCAAGGTCGGCAAGCGGAAATTTTTGAACGTGAGGGCGCAGTCGTAGCGTCAACAACGGAAGCATTGAGGTAAACCTGTAAAACTCTGTAATGTGCTGGTCACGCTACAGAGTTTTTTTGTAACGAATGAGCATTTTGAGACCTTTTCTGTAGTCGTGTGTCATTGATAGATAAGAAGGAAGAACTATGCGAACAGGACAGGAACATCTGCATATCGCAACGGACGCAGAGCTTTCCGCGATGCTTTTGCGCTCCAAAGCAGAGGCGGATAGGGGCTTTACGGAAGTCTATGCGAGGTACGCACAGCGTATATATGCGTACTGCCTCCGTGTTCTGGGCAGCACAGAAGAGGCAAATGATATTTTTCAAGATGTGATGACGCGATTTTTCCGCAGCGTACAATCTGGGCAGGCAGGCAGCGTAGAAAATATTGGTGGCTATCTGATGCAAATAGCCCGCAACCTTTGTTTGAACACTAAACGTGATCGCAAAGCAACGTTGAATATCGTTGACATACCACTTCATATCGCTCCGGCGGGATATGAACGCGAAGAACTGCTTGCGCTGATACGCAATGCTCTTGGATGTTTGGCAATAGAATACCGCGATGCCTTCGTGATGAAAGAATACGAAGGGTTATCATACCAAGAAATGGCAGAGATAACAGGCGAAACCGTAAGCACCCTCAAAAACCGCGTTTGGCGAGCAAAGGACAAAGTGCGCGAGATTCTTGCGCCCTATATTCATGACATTGAATCGCATTGAATCATTACAACCCAATTTTCACACGAGCAACAATGGATTACCGCATACTTTTATACACATACTTTGAAGAGGGCTTGGATGCCACAACCGAGCAGTCCCTCTTTCAAGCACTTTCGCACGATGCGGAGTTACGACAAACGTTTAATGATTTGCGGCAGATGGAGTCGCTCGTTAGCGCTGACCGCCGAACGATTGCGCCGCCGCCGCGGGTCACGACCGCCGTTTTTAGTGCGTTGAACATTCCGCCGCCGATGCCGCTCCATATCCCGGTGCCGATAGCGCATACACCTATTGAGCGTACGGATGAAGCGACACCACGCCCATGGCGAACTCTAATGCTCGCACCCCTGCTTTTGTTGTGGGAAACAAAAATACAGCTTGCCGCCGCCGCTTTGCTGTGCGCGGTCGGTTGCGGAGCGTTCTATTGGTTGGGATTGCAGCAACAAAGCGGTGTACAGCAAAATACCGTACAAAATAGTAATGCTCCGTACACCGCCCAGATGCTCAACAATGGTTCTTCGCTTTCAAATAACAATGCCGAAACCTCTCATCCTGCTCGCAGTGTTCATCGTAACGTATCAAACAAGGCAATAAACAACAATAACGATGGGCAATCTTGGTTATCATCAACGCAAACCACCGTCAATGCTGAAAGTATTCTTGCCGATAGCGTATCGGCAGAACAACCAACGACGGCAATTTCACCTGTTTCCTCCGTTTCATCAAGCCTACTACCGATGAAGGTTTTGCCGATTGCCTCAATACAAGCTCCGCAAATGATTGGTACAACTGATGCTACGCTTATAGCAGAGTCCGCAAGCATATTCTCACGGTTATCGGTGTCGGTGCGGGGCATTGGGTTGGTGGCAATTTCTTTGCCAGAGGCTGCCAGCATCCACAACGATTCATGGCTGAAAAATGTTGCAGCAGGCGTATTCTACAACTTTTCAGAATATCATGCCATCGGTATAGAAGCGGGTCGTGAAGCCTTTAGTCACGATGAACGCCGCCATGATGCTTCAATGCAAAACGATGACGATGTTCACCATTTCGATAGCGAGGTGTTTTTCTGGTACGGATTGAGCTACAGATTTACTGCGCCACAAGGCACTCTATTCGGCGTATTAACACCTTTTGCTCAAGCAACAGCGGCGGTGTCGGAGCATGGGTTCATCGGGCGAACGTCGTTTGGCATTCGGTATTCATTATCCGAGCATTGGCATATTATGGGCGGTGTTGAAGGCTCGCTTTTGCGTGGCGACGACCACGGACGGCGGGATTATAGTGGTAAAGCTGGCGCAACATTGGGCATTGAATTCAAGTTCTGAGATTTCTGAGACCTTTTTTGCGTTGCTGTGTCATTCATACAAGTACGACGGATGCAGGACAGAGAATTTTATTGACAAACGTATGTTGTTCAACCTCATATATGCTCAACGATCATGAACAGTATTAACATCCAACGTGCTGCCACTGTACTTGCAATCGTGCTTGTTCTTGCCATGATAGCCTCAAGCATTGCCGTTCGCAATGTTGTTGTACCATCGTTGTCACATCCTATGGGCATACGTACCTCGCAGTTTGGCGGCATTCAGTAAGCCCATATTGGCTTATTGTTTAGCCTTTAAGCCGTTGTGTTTGATAGCCTGTTAAGAACTGAACTCATAGGCTAACGTATCTACTTCCAATTCACAAAAACTGTTATGAAATCACGAATCATATTCTGGACAATCACCATTGGTATCATCGGCGGTTATCTTTTGTTTATGGGCGGGTGTAAAAATTTTAATGGTCCGATAGACGACGGAACGACGATTGTTACCGCGGACACCTCAAACACTACTCCGACGACACCAAATACGAGTAATCAAGTATGCTTCACACAGCAGGTGTTGCCTATGTTGCAATCCAATTGCGCCTCAAGCGGTTGCCATGATGCAGCCTCGCGGCGTGACGGCTACGACTTTACAAGCTACACGACAACAGTACGTGTTGGTATTATCCCGGGAAACCCTGACGGGAGTAGAGTGTACAAAGCCGTAGCTTCGGGCGGAGGAATGCCGCCACGTGGTCGTACCGCGCTCACAGCCGACCAACGTGCGATTCTTCGACAATGGATTGCTGAAGGTGCAAAAAATACCTCTTGCTCGTCGGGAATCTGCGACACAACAAATATTACCTATACAAAGACCATCGCACCATTGCTGCTCACAAACTGCGTCGGGTGCCATTCCGGTTCAGCGCCAAGCGGTGACATTACTCTATCGAGTTATGCTGCTGTGAAAACCTTTGCAACCAACGGGCGGCTGCTTGGTTCCGTGAATGGACAATCTGGGTTTGTGCAAATGCCGCCAGTAGGGCGCTTAGAGCAATGCCAGATCACCCAACTCGGCATCTGGATTCGTGCCGGAGCGCTCAACAACTAAAGAGTTTATTATGAAGCAGAGATTTGTTATAACACTAATTCTCGCTACGGCATCAATACTGAGGCTGTCGAATAACGCCGTTGCGTTGCCTCAGTATTCGCTGCTCACAGGCAACAAATGTATCAACTGTCATTACACAACGCAAGGTGGTGGTGGTCGGACTGAACTTGGTTGGTACTCTGGCAAAGATATGAAACTCTTGAGCGCCCGTAGTATCGGGATGGGAGGGTTGGATGAGATTGAATCCAACACGCTTGCCGATGGTTCGCTCGCATTAGGTGGTGATGTACGGTTTCAATCTGTTCGTTCGCCGCGTTCGGACGATGCCACACGGAAACTCATTCCCATGCAATTTGCCTTGTACGGCTCCTATCAAGCCACATCGTGGCTTACGGCTGAGGCAATGGTAGAAATCGGCGCACTCTATCTGGACATGAGCGGCAAAGGTGTTCCATACAACGGGCAGCAGTCTTGGATGGCATCGGTTATTATTCAGCCGATTCCGAAACTTCCTGCGCTGCGGATTGGTCATTTCCAACCGTCCATCGGAATGCGGTACGATGACCACACGATGCTGATTCGGCAGATTCCGGGTGCAAATGGTTCGTCGTTGATTCCACCTAACTATGCCGAATACGGCGCAGAATTGAGCTATGACGGCTTGAAGTGGCTCACGGCATCGGTCGGTGCATTTTTGCCAAAAGCGCTTGCCGGCATGACGACGACGACACCTGGCGGCGAGACTATTCCTTTGCTCATCAACACCGTTCCCGTAGATGCTTCGCTTGTGGAACTTGTACGCTCTCCGTCATTGTCAGCGCGAGTCGTTATTTCTCCTCGCACAGACGACCATCTGGTGAACACATATGCGGGCGCATCGCTGCTGACGAACGATGTCTTTACGTTGGTCAATGCTTTTGCTGGCGTAGGTTTGACGGGAAAGGCATCGCTCATGGCTGAATACGCGCTTTCCGGTGTTCAAAACGGCAGGCAAACACGGGCAGTTTCCATTGAACTCAGCGCTCAACCATTTGTGTGGCTGTTGCCGTTTGTGCGCTATGAATATGGTACAACACAGACGAATCCTCGTGCGTTGCCATCAGCGCTGTATTCACGACAGGTAAGTTTTGGTACGCAATTTTTTCCGCTTCCATTTGTTGAGATTCGACCAGAATACCGACTGACGACCACCGAAGTCTATGACGCAAAGCGCTGGACGGTTCAACTACATTTATTCTTCTAAATTTTCAAATATACGATGAGGACTCCGACAATGAAGCTCCCTGTAATACTGACAACCGCACTGTTGCTGATGCTCCAAACAAGCGTGATAGAAGCCGGAACAGGTTTGCCGATTGGTGCTGCGGGGGCAAAAAAGCTAACGATAGGGACTATAATCGGCACACCATTGGTGAAATTTCAAGTGGAAGCAGCTATTGAGGACATTAAGGGTGTAGCGTCCGATGTGAAAGGTTCAATAACATTTGACCCGCAAAACATCGAAGGCACAAAGGGCGAAATTGTGGTTGCTACCGCCAGCATGAACACCAGCCTAAAATTACGTGACGACCATATGTTCGACAAAGACTGGTTAGACGCGGCAAATTACCCAACAATAACGTGTACGATTGAGAAACTCATTGACGTACTCGTAAAAAACGTGGATGCTACTGCCGGACAAGCCACAGTGGAAGCAAAAGCAGTGGGAACATTTACACTGCATGGCGTGACAAAAAGCCTTACGATGCCGATTCGATTGGTCTATCTGAAAGAATCGGCGAATCTGAAGCAAAAAGGAATTACAAACGCGGTATCTGTTCAGGCAAAATTCCCCGTGCTTTGGAAAGATTATGGTGTGAAAGGCAAAAAAAATCTTGGGATGAGTGTTGGCGAGTCGGTGGATATTGACGTGACGCTCTATGCGGCACTCTGAAATATAGTATTGCGAGGCGGAGGCATTGTATCAACTAATTGTACCAACTATAAATACCATGTTCCGGAAAAACCACGTTTCCGAGACACAGCACCGTTTTTACACAACTATTCTTTTAATCTGATGTTATACTCTTGCTCACTATACTCTGTCCGAAACAGGACGATCTCCACCAAAGCAGCCCGCTTGCTTGTTGGTTCTACGATTATCGCCGTAACACTTGCTGGATGCTCCAAAGACAACACGCCCGTGGCTACGCCGATTGTCCAAAATACCGCACCGGATACGACCAACAGCGTAGAGCTTGTGCTGCCTGCCACGAGGATTGAATACAGCAATATTCACCTGCTGCCCGCGCATTTTATTGCTGACAATAATGTTCGATACACCGAACCAGCAGATAACCCCGTGACGAATGCAGGTGCGACGCTTGGGCGCGTGTTGTTCTACGACAAAAAGCTGTCGCTCAACAACAGCACGGCGTGTGCGTCTTGCCACAAACAGGAGCTTGCATTCACCGATAACAAACGGTTAAGTGATGGTTTTATGCACGGATTGACGCGGCGGCATTCGATGAGTTTGAATAACGTTGCCTACGTCGAGGCTCGTGGCAATGGTGGCGGGGCTGTACAAGGATTCTTTTGGGATACACGTGCGGCAACGCTGGAAATCCAAGCGCTGATGCCGATTCAAGACAAAACTGAAATGGGAATGACGTTGGATTCGCTCACGAAACGATTGGCGCAAACAGATTATTACAAATCGCTGTTCGCGGCGGCATTTGGTACACCGGACGTAACGTCCGACCGTATAGCCAAGTCTCTTGCTCAGTTTGTGCGCTCGCTGATTTCATACCGTAGCAAATACGACGCGGGACTTCAATCGAACTTTCAAAATTTCACTGCCCAAGAACAGCGTGGGCGAACGATTTTTAATAATCGAGACGGCAACTGTTCTTCGTGCCACGCCACCCGTACACAACTTATCATGGATGACCCCAAAAACAATGGTTTGGATGCGGCATCCACAACGGATTTAGGACGTGCGGAAGTGACGAATAATGCGCGTGATGCCGGATTATTCCGTGTTCCATCGCTACGAAATATCGCATTGACTGCGCCATATATGCACGACGGGCGTTTTGCAACGCTCGAAGAAGTCGTCGAACACTACAATTCTGGTGTGAAGCCGCATCCAAACTTGAGCCGCGAACTTCGCGCCGACGGGCAACAAAATACGCCGCGACGATTAAATTTGTCCGATGCTGACAAGCAAGCATTAGTCGCATTCTTAAAAACGCTCACCGATATAGAGTTTACGCACGACACACGATTCTCGAATCCGTTTATCGCGCAATAGTTTGATGAAACAACCTGCTGCTTAGGCTTTCGGCTCTTCATAGTTCTTCCTTCTTCTGAGCCATGCAGATTCAAAGCAGAAAGCCTGTTGCGGCAGTATCCGCAGAACCACCGTATCATTTTTTCATCATCTCATCGAATAGTATGCACACTGAACAAATAAGCCTTCCGGCAACACCCACAAACGATTACGACCACGACCCGCATCGGCGCACGTTTTTGCGTCAAACAGCAGGTATAGTGATTTCTGGAACAGCGCTCGCTGCAATTCTGGCGGCATGTGAAAGCACAACTGTGAGCAGTACGGGTATTCAAGCGACGCTGGATATTAACGCTCAAGCCGCGCTGCAAACCGTTGGAAACTCGATTTCCCAGACCTTTGGGCAAAACAACGGCGGGCGGGCTGTAATCCTTATCCGCTCGACCACAACCGATTTTATTGCGCTCTCATCGGTTTGTACACACGAACAATGTACGGTAAGCAAACCCCAAACTGCGGGTGGCAATATCATTTGTTCGTGTCACGGAGCAATTTTTTCACCCAAAGATGGCAGTGTGCTTGGTGGTCCGGCACCGTCTTCGTTGCAGCGTTTTCAAACGGCGTATGATGCGACAACAAAGGTTCTGACGATTACGTTTTAAAGTGCTTTTCCGTGTCGCCCGCTCTCGTCTGGATTTTACAGCATTGCTTCCAATTCTGCTTCACTCTCGAACAATACGGAGCGCCCTTTGCTGCCGTCAAACGGACCGACAATGCCAACTTCCTCAAGCTGGTCAACAATGCGGGCTGCACGGGAATAACCAACTTTCAAGCGGCGCTGTAATAGCGACACGGAGCCTTGTTGATGGCGCACAACAAGCCGTGCGGCTTCGTCGAAAAGTTCGTCGCGGTCGTCAACGTCCGCCGTAGAGCCACCTTTGCCGGCTTTGCCACTTACCGACGGCAGCATATATGGTTGTGAATAGCCTTGTTGCGAGCAAATATGTTCGCAGACTTCTTCCACTTCTTCGGTGGAAAGGAATGAATTTTGAATGCGGATTGGTTTGCCGCTTCCGCCTCGCATAAACAGCATATCGCCGTTGCCAAGCAGGTGTTCCGCGCCGCTCATATCCAAAATCGTCCGAGAATCTACCTTCGATGCTACTTGGTACGCAATCCGCGCAGGAAAATTCGCCTTAATCAAGCCTGTTACTACATCCACCGATGGACGCTGTGTGGCGACCACAAGATGAATGCCCACTGCCCGCGCAAGCTGTGCCAATCGGATAATCGGGTCTTCCACATCACGCCCTGCCGTCATCATCAAGTCTGCCAACTCGTCAACAATCAGCACGATATACGGCATTTCGCGGTGAACAAAATCTGACGTGTCTTTGTATTTACCTTCCAAAACCTTCTGGTTGTAATCAGCAATGTTGCGCTGTCCGACCTTCGCAAGCACGTCGTAGCGGCGTTCCATCTCGGCTTCGATGGATTTGAGCAAAATCACCGCGTTTTGTGGATTCGTGACAATCGTTTCGTCAATATCGGGGCAGACCGCCAGAAAATGCTTCACTAACGGGCGGTACTGCGTCATTTCAATCTTTTTCGGGTCAATGATCGCCACTTTCAACTGGCGCGGGTGCATTTTGTACAGCAGCGAACAAAGAATTGAATTAATGCCCACACTTTTGCCGGAACCAGTGGAACCCGCTATCAGCAAATGCGGCATCTTCGCCAAATCTACACAATACACATCACCCGAAATGGTCTTTCCAAGCGCAAGCGGCAGCTGCTGGCTGTTGTCGCGGAATTCGTCGGAATCTACGATGCTGCTGAAACGTACCATGCTTGGTTTATGGTTTGCAATCTCGACCGCTACCGTGCCGCGACCCGGAACCGGCGCAATGATGCGGATGCCACGAGCCTTGAGCGCAAGCGCGATGTCGTCTGCCAAACCCTCAATCTGCGATACTTTAATACCCGCAGCCGGCACAAATTCGTATTGCGTTACGACTGGACCGGGCGTAACGGTCAGATTTTCAATCTCAATTTTGAACGTCCGTAGTTTTTCCGTCAGCAATCGAGCATTTTCGCGGAGTTCAAATTCATTGACTTCATCGGCATCTTCCTGCGGCACGAGCAAATCCAACGTTGGCGGCAGATAGCTCAAATGCTCATCTAATGCCGTATTCAAGTCGTGAGCGGCTTGTTTACCGGCTTCCTTGAACACATCGGGCTGTTTTTTTGCAATATGAATGGTCGGCACGATAGGTGCTTCTACCAAAGGTTCCGCCATTAGAGGCGCTTCTATCCTTGCTTCATGGATGATGGTGGAAAGCGGCTCGGTAATATTATCATTATCAAGATTCGTATCAAATTCGGGAGCAAGCTCAATATCAAGGAATGACGGCATTGCCGCTCCCTGCGGTTTTTCCGACGGAAGCTCCAACGACGAAAGGAACGCATTCAAGGATTGAAGTCGTTCATCGGTTTTGTCTGTGCTTTCAGTTTCAGATACGGCTTCAACAGCCCTGATAGTCTGAGGTTCAGGCATCACTTCATGGCTATGTTCACGAGGAAATTCACGGCTGGATGCGGAAGAGACAGATGCGGAAGTGCGTTGTTCTACAAGAGAAGCTGAAACTTCAGGCGTTGTCTCTTCTGCCGGAGCCGTTGCGGAAAGCATAGAAAGCGATCCCAATTGAGTGTCCCGTTCAACAGAGCGCTTTCGGAGGTCATTTTTTTTGTCAATTGTATCATCGCTGAATTGTTCTTGAGAATATTCTTTTGCATATGACGGGGCTGCAACGTAGGTCACGGAAGCACTTGTAGGATAGACAAACGGTGCTGAAAGCACAGAGGTATGCGCTGCAGAGACGTTCACCGTCGGAATATTCGATGCAAGATTTCCAGCAGCCTTTGCTGCTGTTTGCACTGCTGCTGTCGCAACCGTGTGCGGAAGGTTTTGCAAGGTTTGATGCGCTATTGCAGCCGTTACAGCCATATCTGCTGCCTCGGCAGGAGCTTCCACTGCATTGTTCTCCCACATTGCTTCCATCGCCGACGTGTTCTGTGGTGTAGAATGTTCTACGCGCTGTCCTACAGCATGTTCCACACGTCGGCGACCGCTAAAAACCTCGGTTGTGTCCTTTGGGGCTTGTGATTGTGGTTCACTGAAAGCGTCGCCGTACTTGGAAAGCAAATCACGGCGCGTAGCTGCAAGTGAGGATTCGCCTGTACGGTTGAATATCCGCGCTGGTTCGATGTCGGCATTGACATCATTCATTGCATCCGCTGTGAACGATTGTTCGGAAGCGGCTTGGGGAGTTTTGGGCGTAAATGGTTGTGATGATGTTTCAAAAGGCATTTTTACGTCGTCCATTCCCATGCTGCTGTCGTTCACAGCGCCCGCCATTCCTTGCTGCCTGTTTTTTGTTGCTTGTTCTTTGTTGTTTGCTCCTTGTTGCCTACTGTTTTTGTACGCAGCCCAAACGCCGCGAAGCCTTGTGGATTCTCGCTGTGCTCGTCCAATAGTGCGCTCAATGTTCAAATCAATTGCCGCAAAAATTGTCACCGTTGCAGCGCCGCCAAGCACAACCAATGCGCCCACGGTTCCAAGAATCTGCCACAATATCCGTGCAATGAATTGTCCAACGGAGCCGCTCCATTCAGAGTGTTGAATTAACGTCCATGACTGTGTGAGCGTCATAAGTTGTGCTACGCCAAGTATGCTTGCTACAAGTGTTGCACACAGCAGTGCAAGCGCCGTTCCAAGCATCAGTTTTTCGCTGAACGACTGTTTGTATATTGCTACAGCCCAAAGAACCATCAGCACTGGGAATAAAAGTGCCGCGCAGCCGACGGTGTAGTTATAGAAAAAATGTGCCACCGATGCACCGATGTAGCCAAGCCAATTTTCTACTACGTAGGGTTTTGCAGCAGCAGTATTCACGGGTGTTCGGGGGATTTGGCGTGACGCGGGTGCTGAAGGCTCGACTGTCGTGGTTGCCGTCGTAGTGAGCAAAATCTTTGCATTCGGATAATCCTGTGGGCTGTAGGAAATAAGCGCCAGCAACAGCAGCACTGCTGCCAGAACAATTGCACTGACAATGAGTTCGATTTTATGTGCGCTCAAAGCCGCAAGCAAGGCATTTTTTGCCCCAGAAGCATTGTCGTTATTATCATTGCGCGACGGCTTTTGTGGTGTTGGAGCGCCGCCGGAACTTGGTCGCGGCTTCGGAGCGTGATTGCGTGGTGTGTTCATGCTCGCGCTCGGTGATGGATTCATCCCGCCACTTTGCGGATAAAGTTTCTCACGAGCCATTGTATGTGCGGTGTTCATGCAGTCTTCCTTTCAGATATCAAGGTTTAGGTAGCAATATTCAAAGTGCAAAGTGCAAAGTGCAAATAATCTATTTTGTTTATCAGGTTTCATGTTGTAATTCGTTGCTCCATGCGTTGTTCGGCATGATAGGAACAAATGGGAACAACGGTGCAGGTATTTATGCTCAAGGCGGCTGCGATGTCGCCTTCAAATCCAAGCGATGCCAAAAACTGTGCGTGTCGTGTTTGCTGAATTGTTTGCTGAATTGTTTGCTGAAGAGTTTGCTGAAGAGTGTGCGAAACACCCTTCATTGCTTGTTTGTAGAGATTTTCTGCTGCAAAAGTTGCATCGGAGCGCTTGATATTGCTTTCGTCCGAACTCTGCTGCCCAATAGCAAGAGCCAATGCGCCCGCGCATATAGCATCTTCGTAACTGAAATCGCCTTCGGAGCCAGAACAAATCAGAAACACCTTCGAGATATTGTGTTTTTGCGCCGTTTGGACGATAAACGCTGCCGCTGCGCTCAGATTCACAAACCCCGCCACTATCTGCCATGCCGCTTGCCGCGAGGCATTCAGCGCATTTGTGCCGTTCGTGGTCGAGAAGATAATCGTTTTGCCATTTACGGTGTCCGGCGTGTATTCAAGCGGCGAGTTACCTTTATGAAAGCCTTTCGGCTTCACGCTGTCACGTTCCCCGCCGAGCAACGTCGATTCTTGCTCGTGGGCGTTCAGGCGTTTAAATCGCTCCTGCGCCGCTTCAATACTCGTCATCGGTAGAATAACATGAGCACCATTCTGGAGTGCTATGCAAATAGTAGTGCTGGCTCGTAATACGTCAATCACCGCACAGATACTACCCTCAAGGGCTGAAGGCTGCTGAATCAGCGTGTATGTGAAATACGTATGAATGGTCATCGTGATTATCGCCAGAGTTCAAATTGTCTGTCAGAATATTCTCATGTTCTGCTATTTTACATAACAACCACTGTGCCAAAATTCTTATGTAAAATCCGTCACGGGTATATGTGGAAAACTTTGCAGACTTTTGGGAATGCGGTAAAATGCTGCAACTTGTCCTTCCTGTGCTTGTAGGATTTTCATATATTGCCGCCAGAAATTTTGTTCACTATTCATAATGCTGCCGTGCCATTTGATGTTTTTTCGCTTACGCCACGTGCAAACGCTCCGCTTTTTATTATTGCCGGACCGTGCCTTGCGGAATCCAAAGAGCTTTTGCGCGAAGTGGTATCGGTAATGAAACCGCTCTGTGCCTCGCTTGGATTGCCGTATATTTTCAAAGCCTCGTATCGCAAGGCTAATCGTACAAGTAGTGGTTCGTTCGAGGGAATCGGCGACGAAAAGGCACTTGGTTTTTTGGCAGACATCCGCGCAGAGTTCGATGTTCCAGTGCTGACGGACATCCACACGGCTCCTGAAGCCGAACTTGCGGCACGATATGGAATAGATGTGTTGCAGATTCCGGCGTTTTTGTCGCGTCAGACGGATATTATTAAAGCGGCGGCGGAAACGGGCAAAATCGTGAATATCAAAAAAGGGCAGTTTTTAGCGCCGGACGACATGACGAAAGCCGTAGAAAAAGTGCGCGACGTTCAACCGCTTACGCAGCCCATATGGGCAACGGAGCGTGGTACGAGTTTTGGTTATCACGATTTGGTTGTGGATATGCGTTCGTTGGTGATTATGCGTGAACAGCTCCGCAATCAGCATTGTTGTGTGGTTTATGATGCCACCCATTCCGTCCAACAACCCAGCATTGGAACGCAATCCGGCGGCAAACGTGAATTTCTCCTGCCTTTAGCTCGGGCAGCAGTGGCGGTGGGCATTGACGGTTTGTTCTTCGAGGTGCATCCGAATCCTGCCGAGGCAAAAAGCGACGCTGCAACGCAGCTGCCACTCGTGCAAGCGGAGAAATTTTTGACGCAGATGGCAGCGCTTCACAAGACAGTCGGCGAGGTTCTATGAACATAGAAGAGCAGAAGCATCGAAAGAAATGGTGGGCGATATTTTTTTCTTGGGCATATAGTATGAGCATGGTTTATGGATTACTATTGTTAAGCTGCGAAAAAGAATCGAATGCTGGAACCATCAAACTTGACACGCTGAACCTTGCTACACATCGCAGCTATAATCCAATTATTCATTTTATGGATTCGATGGCGGTGAAAGCTATTCTCCATGCGGGCTGGGCGAGTGTTTATGATACGCGGCAGGAAACCCAGCTTGGCGGTGGTGTGAAGGTGGAGTTTTTGAGCAAGTTCACAGGGCAGGTGGTGAGTACACTTACCGCCGATAGTGCGCTCATAGATGACCGCACGAAGGATATGACGGCTCGCGGAAACGTGGTGGTGGTTTCCACAACGCCAACGGGACAGCGCACCGTTCGCACGACATTGATGATGTGGAGCAATACACGCCAGAAGCTACATTCCACAGAGTTTGTGAGCATCGTTGCGCCGCAAGAACAGCTTCAGGGTTATGGGTTCGAGTCCGACCAGAATTTAGAACGATACACGATTTACAAAGTGAGCGGGCAAACAATGTCGCCCGTCGTACCCGAATCCCGAACAATAGCAAGCACCAAAGCAACCAAATAAGTCAGTAAGCAATTCTCTAATCACTATTCTCCATTATCTATCGTTTGTATGAGATATTTCCTTATCGCCGGAAACTGGAAAATGAACACAACGCCCGCCGAAGCGACCACGCTGGCAAGCACGATTGCTGACGGCTACGCAAAGCTACAACCCAACCGCAACATCCACGTACTGATGTGTCCGCCCGCAACAAGCATTCATGCGGCACACGAGGTAGTGAAGTCTGCTCAGGGCATCAGCATTGGAGCGCAAAACTGCCATCAAGAGCCGAAAGGTGCTTTTACGGGCGAACTTGCCCCGCAGATGGTCAAGGCTGTTGGCTGCACACACGTGATTATAGGACACTCGGAGCGCCGTCAACATTTTGGTGAGACCGATGAATTATTGAACAACAAGCTCAAAGCAGTTATCAATACTGGCTTGGTGCCAATATATTGCGTGGGTGAAACATTGGAAGAGCGTCAAACGAACAAAACCTTCGACGTTATCCAAACGCAAATGGCGACGGCACTTGCGGATATTACGCTCGAAAGCGCATCGCAGCTTGTGATTGCCTACGAACCAGTGTGGGCGATTGGCACGGGGCTTGCTGCCACGTCCGACCAAGCGCAGGAAGTTCATGCGTTTATTCGCGGCTTGCTTGCCGAGCGCTACGGAGCGCTTGCGGGTAGTATTCTCATTTTGTACGGTGGTAGTTTAAAACCTGACAATGCCGATGAAATCTTATCCAAACCGGATGTGAATGGTGGCTTGATTGGCGGCGCGGCTCTGCAAGCGGATTCGTTTTTAGCGATTATTGCCGCCGCGATGAAAGTACAATGATGCTATTATGAGTCATCAGGATGTTTTTTTAGCAAAGTCGTTGGAGAATCTGCACGGCGCAGAATTGGCGTTCAATCACGAGTCGTACAACGTAAGCGTTAGTCGTGCTTATTATGCCGCATTCCACGCAGCACGAGCGGCGCTGTACCGATATGGGTTTACACCAACGACAGACCACAAAACTGTGCAATCGCTATTCAATAGTGAGCTTTGCAATCGGCGTAAAATCTTCCCGGCAACGCTCAAAAGTTTATTGCTTGATATGCAGAATAGGCGCGGCATTGCTGACTATGAGCTAACAATGACCAGCAAGAGCGAGGCAGCGAAGCAATTCAAAAAAGCGCAAGGATTTGTAATCACGATTCAACAGGAGATAATGCGATGAGGGCTATCCATGATGTCGCAACGGAGCTTTTTCAGAGTGTAAAAGCAAAATTCCCAAACATTGAAGAAATTAACCGTATTCCAAGCCCTGAAGACCGCGACCACATCTGGGTTCGCGTTTATGCACCGCTTGATGAGGACACGCAAGATGCGCTTCAAAGCTATTCTGCTGAATTGGAAGCCGATATTTTAGACGACTATGGGTATCGTATTTCTATTATTCCGCTCAACGAACGCTACGAAGAGCTTGTTTCATAGCACGTCGCCTGTCAGAACAAAACGTCTTCCACAATGAAACTTAATCTTCCCAATATCTTCACGCTCTCCCGCGCGGTGCTGGCTCCGCTCTTCTTCTTCATGTTTTTGTCGGAAGATGCGCTGGTAATTATTGCGTCGGTGGTGGTGTTCATCATTGCGGCAATCACCGATTATTTGGACGGCTGGTTTGCACGGCGGTTCAAGGAGTCCACGGACTGGGGACGTGTGATAGACCCGCTTGCGGACAAAGTGTTGACCACTTCGGCGTTTGTCGCGTTTGCTATGAGCGATTTTATTGCGTGGTGGATGGTGATTATCGTCATCGTGCGTGACGTAGCAACCACGTATCTACGCTCTTATGCGGATGCCGTTCACAAGCCGATTGTCACGTCGTTTAATGCTAAAAGCAAAACGTTTGTGCAAATGACATTCATCATCACGGTTCTGGTTTTGGTGGCGGCATCAAACCTGAGTCTTGGCGAGCAGGTGGCGTGGTTGCTGCAATGGTGTTTGCATCCGTTTATCCTTCGCTCCGTTATGTTTTTTGTGACGCTTTTCACGGCTTGGACAGGCGTGGAATACTTCGTAACAAACCGCCACGTAACGTGTAAGCTGTATCGCAGAATTTATCGGCTGTTCAAGGGATGGAGGGTGAAAACGTGAAAGAGGTTACGGAAGAAGATGCAAAAAAAGCTCCGTTATTTATTGGAGTTGCTATTGCGAGTCTGTTGGGAACAGGTTTTGCACCAAAAGCGCCCGGAACAGTTGGCAGCATCGTCGCGTTGGGAATCTTGTTCATTCCGTGGGGCAATTATTCTGTGGCGCTGTGGATAGCAAGCGCTGTCGGCTTTGTGCTTGGGATGCTCACGATTGCTCGTGTGGAGCAACGGTATGGCAACGATCCGTCCTGCGTGGTGATTGACGAAGCAGTCGGAATGTGGCTTGTGCTTGCAACACCCCTCGTGCCGCGAAACCTGACGTGGGTGATAGTTGCGTTGGCGTTGTTTCGGCTGTTCGACATTTGGAAACCGTTCCCAATTCGATGGTTCAACAACCAACGCGGTAGTTTTTACGTGTTGATGGACGATGTCGTAGCTGCTGCGTTCGCCTCTATCGTGCTTCACAGCTTATTCTTTGCCTCGCAATACTTCTTTCCTTCATCCTCAAATCCTCATTTGTGATTGATGACTGTTCGTAGCCACAGCGCAAGAACAAAAGTCGTTTGTCACCGCTATATTTTTTTGTAGGTTGCAGAGAATAATCTATGCAATTCCTTTCCAAAATATTGTCCTTCGTGCTAACCGCATACCTACTGCTTGCTACAAGCAGCGTACCACTCGTGTATCATTTTTGTGGGGACGAGATGGAAAGCGTTTCGATAGGCGCAGCGAAACAATGCGATTGCAAACACGACGAACACGATGATAGCGATTGTTGTGCGAAAGACTGCTGTCACAATGAACTTCACGTGAGTGATTTTCATCCCGACGTTCTGCTGAATACACCAACTGTTGTTTCCAATTCCCTCGTTGCAACACTTCATGCTGTTCTTCCTTTTTCTTCTTTTGTTGTTGCTTCCGAAAAGTGTATGGTTTGCGCCCTTACTTTTGATACTCATCCCCCTGCTCGAAGTTCGGATATTCCTGTTCTCTTCCGTTCTCTTTTAATTTAAACCGTCTCTTCCTAATGTGGCTGCCGGAGTATCTTCACGATACCTTCCGTGTGGTTCGTCGTATTTTGTTTGCCTTTTTATCTCCACAAACATTAAGTCGAAAAACATAACTTCATAATTATTCTCAAATACTCTTTCAAACTATTTCAAATAAATATGCTCAAACTCCTGATTTCTCTCGTACTTGTGGCATTTTCGCTGAATGCGTACGCACAACCAGCACAATCAGCAATACCCGCAAAAGCTGATTCTGTAGCCGCGCCGCCCAAAGCAGTGAAAAGCCCGCGCCTAAAAACCGAAGGTAGTATCGGCGGCGTGAAGATTTTCATTGATTATTCCTCTCCGAGTGTACGCGGGCGCACAATTTGGGGTGGCTTGGTCGGCTACGACGCAGTTTGGGTAACGGGCGGACACAACGCAACTTCTGTGGAGTTCAGCAAGGATGTAACAATTGGCGACAAAACCGTGAAAGCAGGTATTTATGCGCTCTTTACCATTCCCAACAAAACAGAGTGGACAGTAATCTTGAATAAGAACTTCGACCAACATTTGGCAGATGACTACGATGTGAAATTAGACATAGTGCGGGTGAAAGTTGTGCCAAAAATATTAGATGTTGTGCAAGAATCGCTTGTGTTCGATGTGAAGGAAACAAATAAAAAAGATGGCGTAATCTCGATGCGCTGGGAAAAACTTGAAATTACTCTCGCCGTTACAACATTGTAACAATGAGGGTGCGGAATTTATTCCGCATTTCCCGATAACCGATGAAGTAACCATGCGGGATGAATTCCACACGCCATTTTACGGAAAATCATTATGAAAACAGACCAATCAACGGTAACGTTAGAAATTAACGGGATGCACTGCGCTTCTTGTGTCGCAGCTGTGGAAAATGCACTCGCAACCACGCCGGGCGTACAAAAAGCCGCCGTCAATCTTGCATCCGAAAAAGCGACCATTGCTTTTGCACCGCAGCGTGTGAATGTGGAAATGCTCAAAACAGCGATTGCAAATGCGGGTTATAGTGCAACCGAAATCAAGCACGATACAAACCGCGCTGCCCAAGCCGAAGCCACCGAAACCCGTAAACATGCCGAATACGACGCTCTCAAACACCGTTTCGTCGTTGCCGCCCTACTTGCGGTAGTGATTATGCTGCTTTCGATGACGATGCTGTTTCCAAGCGTGGAGCATTTTTTCCACGAAATGCTTGGAATGCAAGCATTGAATTATGTTTTGCTTGCCCTCACGCTGCCCGTGCTGCTCTACAGCGGTCGTGAATACTACGTTTCGGCGTACAATTCGTTCTTGCACCGCGCCGCAACTATGGATACGTTGATTGCAGTCGGTACGGGAGCAGCGTTTGCGTACAGCGTAGTTGTAACGGTCGCTCCTGCGCTCTTTGAGCAGCACGGCATAAGAGCAGAAGTGTATTACGACACAACGGCAACGATTATTGCGCTTATTTTGCTGGGAAAAGTGTTGGAAGCGCGGGCAAAGGGGCAAACATCGGCGGCTATTAAAAAACTTGTCGGCTTGCAAGCAAAAACGGCGCGAATCCTTGTTGGTGGACAAGAAAACGAGATAGCGATTGATCAAGTTGTGGTAGGCAATGTTGTCGTGGTGCGCCCGGGCGAGAAGATTGCAACCGATGGCGAAATCCTTGAAGGAGTGTCGTCGGTGGATGAATCCATGCTCACGGGCGAGAGTTTTCCAATCGAAAAGACACAAGGTATGGCGGTGTTTGGCGGCACGGTGAATAAAACAGGACGTTTTACGTTTCGTGCAACGAAAGTCGGCAGCGATACTGTACTCGCCCAGATTGTGCGGCTCGTGGAAGAAGCGCAAGGCTCGAAAGCCCCGATTCAACGGCTTGCAGACAAGATTAGCGGTGTGTTTGTACCCGTCGTTGTAGTGATTGCCATTCTCACGTTTGTGGTGTGGTTCAACCTGATGCCTGCCGACACACGTTTGCCTTTCGCGCTTGTGAATTTTGTTGCCGTACTAATCATTGCTTGCCCGTGTGCGCTGGGGCTTGCTACGCCAACGGCAATTATGGTTGGTACGGGTAAAGGTGCGGAACACGGAATTTTGATTCGCAACGCAGAAAGTTTGGAGAAGGCGCATCAAATCTCGGCAATCCTGCTCGACAAAACGGGTACGATTACCAAAGGTGAACCCACAGTAACGGATTTTGTGCCGATGGATAAAACCATACCGCGAGAACAAATTATACAGATTGCCGTCTCATTGGAAAAAAATTCCGAACATCCGCTTGCGGCAGCGATTGTACACTACGGCACCCGCGAGGGTACACAATTATTCCCCGCGCAAAGTTTTGAGGCAATCGAAGGCAAAGGTGCTTACGGCATAGTGGATGGAAAACGGGTCGCTATTGGCAATGCAAAACTTTTGGCAACAGAAAACATTGTTCCAACAAGCGAAGCCACGCAAGCCGCAGAACGCCTTATCGCCGAAGCCAAAACAACGGTGTTTGTGGCGATTGACGGGCGTGTTGTGGCAGTTATAGCGGTAGCAGACGTGGTGCGCGAAACCTCACGCGAGGCAGTCGCTGCCTTGCAAGCGCTCGGCATTGAAGTTGTGATGCTCACCGGCGACAACCAAAAAACGGCAGAGCATATTGCTGCTCAGGTTGGCATAACCCGCGTTTTTGCGGACGCGCTGCCGCAGGGCAAAATAAACGCCGTCAAGCAACTTCAAGCCGAAGGGAAGACGGTTGCAATGGTTGGCGACGGCATCAACGATGCGCCCGCTCTTGCACAAGCAGACGTAGGCATAGCTATTGGCGCGGGAACGGACGTTGCGATGGAAGCCGCAAGCATTACGCTCATGCGAAGCGACCTGCGCGACGTGGTGAAGGCAGTAGAACTTTCGCGGCAAACGATGGCAAACATCAAGCAAAATCTCTTTTTCGCATTTATCTACAATGTGCTTGGGATACCGCTTGCGGCTGGTTTGCTTTATCCGTTCACGGGTTGGCTTTTGAGTCCGATGATAGCAGCGGCTGCCATGGCAATGAGTTCGGTGTCGGTGCTGACGAACGCACTGCGCCTGCGCTCGGTAAAATTGTAACATACCAGACCTTTTGAAAGAATTATTATGGAAAGCAAAGAGCACTGGGAGCGCGTCTATCAAGCGAAATCGCCCGAAGAAGTCAGTTGGTACGAACCAACACCGGAAAAATCGCTCGAATTGATTGCCAATGCGGGAATAACGCGCGAGCAGTCCATCATTGACGTAGGCGGCGGGGCTTCAACATTGGTGGATTGTTTATTGCGCGAAGGGTTTGCCAACGTCAGCGTGCTTGACATTTCCGCCAGCGCCATCGCAACAGCACAACAGCGGCTTATGGGCGATGCAAACAACGTGCAGTGGATTGTCGCCGATATTACTGAGGTCTCACTTCCGGCTCAGAGTTATGATTTGTGGCACGACCGCGCTGTATTTCATTTTCTCACAAACCCCGACGATAGACAGCGTTATATTACACTGGTGAATCATGCGCTCAAACCGGGCGGGCATATTATTGTCGCCACCTTTGCGCCGGACGGTCCCGCCCGATGCAGCGGGTTAGAAGTTATGCGCTATGCGCCGGAGGAGCTTCACAGCGTGTTTGGTGATAATTTTACGCTGATGCACAGCGAAAACGAACAGCATCATACGCCCTTCGGCACCGAACAATCGTTTATCTACTGCTATTGCATTAAAAAACACTAAACAACCAACTTTACCGGATGAGGAACTATGGACACGTCTCAAATCTTCGTAACACTGACCGGTATTGGTCTGGCAGCGTTTGTGGTGTGGTATTTCTTTTTCGGCAAACGCGAAACCCAATCCGCAACGCTCACTAATTCCGGTATTCAAGAGGTTGCCGTCACGGTCAAAGGTGGCTATTCGCCTGACGTGATTGAAGTCGTCAAAGACAAACCTGTACGTTTAAAGTTTTACCGCGACGAAACCTCAAGTTGCTCGGAAGAGCTTGTGTTCGGTGAGTTCAGCCTCAGGCGTGAACTGCCTGCTTATGAAACAACCGTGATAGATATTTTGCCCACGAAAGCGGGTACATTTGAGTTCACGTGCGGAATGAATATGCTGCGCGGCAGGCTTGTGGTGCGGTAACAACCAACCGGAGTGCGAACAGGAGTTTGCTACATTTAATACTTTTTACAACATCGGCGAACTTCTGTTCGCGCTCCGCCCAATAACGCCATGAATACCAATCGTCGAACATTTCTTCAGCTCGCAAGCGGCTCTGCACTTGCCCTTGCGGGTGGAAATTTTTTGCAAAGCTGCACGAACTCTATGAATATGGGCGATATGTCCGATGTTGTTACCAACTCAATATTTTTTTATTCCATATTGGAGGCATTATCATGGTTTCTCGTTCAACTGCGCTCGTGGCATGGTGGTTTGTTGTTACGGTGATTGTATTGCCATTGGTACTTTCCACAACATTCGCGCACGGCAACAAACCCCACAAAAAAGCGGCTTCTGTGACCGAAGCAACTATTTCTGCGGTAACTTCTCCCGTTTCTTCTTCGACCGCTTCCACCCATGCCGACCATTCGGGCGGAGACCACAGCGATCATGCCGACCACGAAACAAAACCCGTTGCGGGCGAAGCAATTACGGGCGGCTTTCCAACGTTGCATCCGCTTGTTGTTCATTTTCCTATTGTTCTGCTTATGCTTGTTCCGCTTGTACAGTTGGTCAGCTTATTCAGGCTTCGCAAAGAACTTGGGCTTGTAATACTTGTGCTGACGCTGCTGGGTTTTGTCGCGGCGTATTTGGCTTCAACGACCTTTCATGCACACGTAGACGTTATCAGCGATGCCGCCGAAGCCGTTTTGAAAGAACATGATTTGTACGCCGATTGGACGGTACGTGGCGCGACATTCACCCTTCTGCTCAAACTCCTTTCGCAATTTCTTGTGCAGACTCGGTTCTCACGCTTCACTGTGCCGATGGAAGTTCTCGTGCTGCTTGTGGCGATTGCAACGGCTGTGGCTGTCGGTATTGCAGGACATCACGGCGCGGAACTCACGCATATTTACGGCATCGGTCCGCAAGGTAATTTTTTAGAAACGCAGTGAATAGTTTTATCCTCTTTTTACACTATACAATTCAGAAGCTACTATGAAACGCCTCATCATTGGTATTGCCTTACTTTTCGTTACGGTAAGTGCCGTAGTGTTTGCCCAACCGCGCATGACCAATACGCCGCACGGTGGTATGCTCGTGAAAACCGCCAACGGCAATATGCTGGAAATGGTTGTTCGCTACAAACAAGTCAATCTTTACCTCTTTGACGGCAAAGAAAATCCGCTTGCGATGAGTGTTCAAATGGGAAAAACCATGAACGCCCAAGTTCGGGATGCCAATATCAAAATTCAGTTTGCAGACAGTACAAGTGCCGATGCACCGCTTCGCGTTGATCCCGCAGAAGCAACGGCGTGGATAGATGCAGGAAAAACGGAAAAATTCAAAGCAACCGTGAGTTTTACCTACAAAGGCAAGGCTGACACGGCTGTCTTTGACTTTGATGCGATGACGTGTTGCCACAAAATGAGTGAATCCGGTATGAAAGAAATGAAGAAATGATTTCAACGGAGTGTGGAATTTTAATTCCGGCAGCCATGAAACAAGAGCGGAAGACATTCCGCACTCCATTGCTTTCACTTTTTAAAGGAAACCATTATGAAACCCTTGAATCCAAGACTAATTCACAACGTTGTTTATTTGATTATGAAGGAGTCGGAACAATGCCTTATCCCTCACATACCCTAACACCCGGCGATGGCTTGCGGGAACGCTTGGAATATCTTCTGCATCATGCTGAAGAAGAGCGCACCGTGCGCGTGCTGCAACAGAAGCAACAAATGGCGGAAATCGAACAATTTCATACGCTCTTTACAAAGCAAGTACAAGTCTGGTTTCTGAATCTGATTCTTCCCAGACTGAGCATACTAACGGAAATGTTTCCCAACGCGAGCGAACCGTTTCATATTCCTTTAGCGCAATCGGCTGGAGTCACTTTTGAAAAAGAGCACGGCTACATTGCTCATGCGAAATTTTCGGTTCGTTTTCAAGAGAAGTTTGAAACGAACGCTGTGATTGTAATCTGCGAAACTGAGATGTTTCCGATGCTGGTAGAATATGAACGCACTACCGACGCAGAATTTCCCTGCACGGAAGAATCTGCCGAAAATCTTGCGACCTTCCTTGACGAACACATTGTGCGCTTTGCCGATTTGTATTTGACGATTCATCAAACCACTTCGCCCTACATGAAAGATAAACGTACTACTGACCCTGTATGCGGCATGGATATTTTTATTGCCGATGCTGCCGCAACAACCATGTACAAAAAAACACGCTACTATTTCTGCTCTTCCGAGTGTTTACAGGCATTTGAGCACGATTCAGAACGGTATTATCAACAATAAACGAAAACAAGAATCTTTTTGGAGACGACACTATGAATACCAATCGTCGAACATTTCTTCAACTCGCAAGCGGCTCTGCGCTTGCCCTTACGGGTGGAAATTTTTTGCAAAGCTGCATGAACTCTATGAATATGGGCGATATGTCCGATGTTGTTATCGGCAGCGAAACGGGCTTGTCGCTTCGTTTGCCGCCCGTCTGGAACGGCGGCGCAATCAGTGCGGGCAGCGTGAACCTTGACGTGCAAAACACGACCATTCAGGCGTGGGCAATGGGTGGCTCGGTGCTTGCGCCCACCATTCGCCTTCGCAAAGGCACGGCATTTTCGGCACAACTCCAAAATCAACTTTCCACCGAGACAAATATCCACTGGCACGGTTTGACTGTTCCCGCGAATATGGACGGACACCCGAAAGATGTTGCTCAAGCGGGTGGTTCGTTTGCGTACAACTTCCCCGTGCTTGACCGCGCCGGAACGTATTGGTATCACCCACACCCGCACAAAAACACGGCACGGCAAACCTATATGGGCATGGCGGGCTTATTTATCGTGGAAGACCCCGCAGAAGCCGCGCTGGGACTGCCTTCGGACGAATTTGATGTGCCGCTTGTGCTGCAAGATAAACGGTTTCAGCAAGTAAAACGCTTTGTGTATGCACCTTCGATGGCAGACGTAATGACGGGCTTTTTGGGCGACACCGTGTTTGTAAACGGTGTTCCCGTTCCCTACCTTGATGTTGAAAATGGCGCGTATCGCTTCCGCATTTTGAACGGCGCAACGGCACGAGTAATGAAGCTGGGCTTTGAAAACGGCATGGCATTTCACGTTATCGGCACGGACGGCGGCTTAATTGACGCGGCAGAGCGCGTTACAAGCGTGATGCTCTCGCCGGGTGAGCGCGTAGAAATTCTGGTGGATTTTTCGAGCGTTGCTATAAACGGTTCAGTGCTGTTCAAAACGCTGGATTTTACGCTGCCGGCTGCACCTGCTTCCTCAACACCGCACGGCAGCACAAGCGGAATGACAATGAGCAATTACAAACAAGGTGTGGCAATGCCCATTATGCGCTTCAACGTGAAACGCCAAACCTCGCGCCAAACGGCTATTCCGACGACGCTCACGCCGATTACACGCCTGAACACTGCCGAAGCAACAAAAACGCGAACCTTTGCGCTGAATATGGAAATGATGTCGTTCGAGGGTGGCACAAGTCCGCACGGCAGCACAAGTGGTGGCGAAATGATGCGGCACACCATCAACGGTAAACTGTTCGCAATGGAGCGCGTTGATGAAAAAATTGCTTTTGGTGCAACCGAACTATGGGAATTCCAAAACAAAGGCGACGAACCACACCCGATGCACGTTCACGGCACACAGTTTCAAGTATTGTCGCGCTCAAGCGGAACACTTACCGCCGTTGATAAGGGCTGGAAAGATACGGTGCTGGTGAATCCGGGCGAGACCGTGCACGTGATTTTGCGCTTCGACAAGTATCGCGGTTTGTACTTGGTGCATTGCCACAATCTTGAACACGAAGACGACGGCATGATGCTGAATTTCGAGGTAGCATAAAAATCGGAGTACGAAATTCATTCTGCTCTTTTACAAGAGATTGATTATTGCGGAATAAATTCCGCACTCCAACAATTCAAAACCACTTCAACTACACACTATTTCAGAAAGTATCATTGATGAAATTCCGCATTATTTGGTTTCGCAAGGCACATCGCTACTTGGGTTTGAGCATAGGTATTCAATTATTATTCTGGACGATAAGCGGCTTTTTTTTCGCGTGGAACTCCATTGATGATGTTCACGGCGATCCGTTTGTAGCACATCAGCATCCCGCTTTTGCCCTTGATACGCTGCACGTCGTTCCCGTCAGCACGGCGATTGCGGCATTGCAGCAAGCTGTTCCCACTGCGCGGCGTGTAAAAGCAGTGAGCTTGCGCGAAGTAATGCGCGAACCAATGTATGAACTCGAATATGAGTTACAACAAAACAAGGACAATGCGGAACACACAACAACGCACTTCGCACTTGTCCATGCAACGCGCGGCGAATTTCGTCCCCCACTCACTGCCAAGGATGCACAGGCTGTTGCCGAAGCGGACTTTGCACCCGAAGCCGGAGTGGTGAGAGTGGAGCGGGTTGATTCCGTAACGCCCTCGTCGGAATACCG
>JANYIG010000325.1 GCA_025358765.1 Candidatus Kapaibacterium sp. | reverse complement strand
CGCGGTTCGAGTAGCCCCACTCGTTGTCGTACCAGCCCACAACCTTTACTGTATTGCCGATGACCATAGTGGATTGCGCGTCGAGGATGCAGGAATGCGGGTTACCCACGATGTCGCTGGACACAAGCGGGTCTTCCGAATATTCCAAAATTCCTTTAAGTGTACCGTCAGCAGCAGCTTTCATAGCAGCATTCACGGATTCTTTGGTTGCCGCTTTTTTCACGATTGCCGTGAAGTCCGTCACCGAACCGTCTGGCACCGGAACCCGCAGCGCAAAGCCGTCGAGTTTACCCTTCAAATCTGGCAGCACCAATCCAACAGCTTTTGCAGCGCCAGTCGAAGTTGGGATGATGTTTATTGCTGCGGAACGAGCGCGACGCAAGTCGCTGTGCGGCAGATCGAGGATACGTTGGTCGTTTGTGTACGCATGAACCGTCGTCATCATCCCGCTTTCGATGCCAAACGTTTCGTGCAGCACTTTTACCATTGGAGCAAGGCAATTCGTGGTACACGAAGCATTGGAAATCACCTTTTCCGTGCCTTTGAGTGAATCGGCATTCACGCCAAGCACCACTGTTGCGTCAACTGTGTCCTTCGCTGGCGATGTGAGGATTACTTTTTTCGCACCGTTGGCGATGTGTTTCATGCACTCATCCTGCTTCGTATAGATGCCAGTGGATTCAATCACAATGTCAACATTGCCCCACGCGGACAACCCTTCGATTGTTTTCGAGGCAGCAATCGGAATATTCTGACCATTAACGACGAGGCTCGAACCTTCCACGCTGACCGTTCCTTTGAAGCGTCCGTGTACGGAATCATATTTGAGCAAATGTGCCAGTGTTTGAACATCGGTAATATCGTTAATGCCGACGAACGTGAATGTATCGGGGTGCGAGGCAAATGCTGCACGCAGAACATTACGCCCGATGCGTCCAAAACCGTTGATTGCAACGCGAATTGCCATTGAGTATCTCCTCAAAAAAGATGAAAAAATGATTTGAGAACAAAACAATTTGAGAACAGAAGTTCAAACTTACTAAAAATCACCCTATCAGCAAGATTTTTCCCGTGCGGCCGGGCTTATCCGCGTGTTCCACGGCTTGTTTGAAATCGCTGAGGTCGTAGGCAGCTTCCACTGGTGCTTTCATTTTGCTTTTTGCAAAAAGCTCCAAAAGCGTTGTGGCAACGTGCTTACGGGTGATAGCATCGGTGTTTTTGAGCCAGTCCGTAAGCCAAAAACCTTTCACAACAAGGGATTTAAAAATCAGCAATCCAGAATTGACGGGCATTTCCTCGATGCTCAAGGAACCGTAACAATACATCGTCCCACCATAGCTCAACGATTTTAATACTTCCGCTCCCGTTGCGCCGGACACCGCATCAAATGCCTTTGTTACGCCTTTGCCACCAGTGATTTCCTTTACGCGCTTTGGAAGATTCTCATCCGCAAGATTTACAACCGCGTCGGCACCAAGCGCGGTAAGTTGTTCAATTTGGTCAGGTCTGCGGACGGTCGAAATTGTTTTGATGCCGCGCATAGCCGCGAGTTGGATTACCATCTGCCCGAACGCGGAACCGCCGGCAGTTTGCAAAAGCCAATCGCCTTCGCGCAGCCCCGTCTCGTGAATCATTGCCCATGCGGTAAACGGGTTCACAAAAATCTGACAACCCGTCTCGTCACTGATATCTGGCAGCAGCGGCAGCACTGACCGCGCTTCGGCAATGGCGTATTCTTGCCACGTGCCGCTTGTGCAGGTGAAACTCACCCGTGTACCAAGCGGTAGGCGTTTTGCATCTACGCCGCTACCATGAGCTTCAATCTCGCCCATGCCCTCGAATCCGGCTCCCGACGGCAGGTGCGGTCGAATGCCATACAAGCCGCGAATGAACATGATGTCCGAAGGATTGATGGGGCGGGCAAGGACACGAATTCGCACTTCGCCTGCTTGCGGCTCTGGAAGCGGAATATCGGTGAGTTGCAGGACTTCTGCTGGAAGCCCAATGGTTGAAAATTGAATAGCACGCATGGCATGGTACGGAATAGTAGATTAAGAATGTTGAATGAGTATCGCTTGTAAAGTCACTTGTCAATTGGTTTGTCATATTTGTAAAATCCCTCGCCCGTTTTGCGCCCGTGCAACCCAGCATCCACATATTCTTTTTGCACAAGTGCAGGTGCAAAGCGGGGTTCGCGGAAATATTGTTCCCAAACAGAGAGTGTCACGGCATAATTCGTATCCACTCCAATCAAATCCACCAGCTCGAACGGTCCCATTTTAAAGCCCGCCGAGCGCATGAGTACATCTACTTGCTCCACGGAAGCACCACCTTCGCTGGTAATTCGCATTGCCTCAAGATAATAATTACGAGCAACACGGTTCACAATAAAACCCGGTACGTCTTTAGCAATAGCGGGCGTTCGCCCAAGTTTTTTGCAAAGCTCTACAACCGTGAGAACAGCTTCTGGTGACGTGCGTTTGCCGGCAATAACTTCTACGAGCTTCATTACGTGGGGCGGATTAAAAAAGTGCATTCCTATAAAACGCTCAGGATGTCGTAGCGAAGCCGCCAGTGCAGTAATGGAAATCGAAGACGTGTTCGAGGCAATAAGGGTGCTTTGAGGCACTATATCCTCTAAAGCGCTGAACAATGTTTGTTTGGGCGCTTGTTCTTCGATGATTGCTTCAATCACCAGTTCGCACGGCTTCAAATCGGTCAGCGTTTGTGTGAATGTGAATCGGCTGAATGCTGCATCTGCGCTCTCTTGTGTGATAAGTTTTTTTTTGACGGCTTTATCAAGGTTTTGTTGCAAAAAAGCTATACAACGCTCCTGCGCTTGTGCGAATGAGTCGTACAAAAACACAGTGTAACCCGCTTGCAAACAGTTGAGCGCTATTCCCGCGCCCATCGTACCGCCACCACAAATGCCGATAGTCGTCATCGTATCGTTGTTCATAGCATCCTTATTTTCCCACAAAAATGGGTTGTTGTTTCGTAACAAATGCTCCCACACCGATGGCAAAATCCTGTGAATCGCCTGCGTGCTGTTGTGTAAGTGATTCTGCGTCGAGCATGTCGTCAAGCGAGGTAGTGACGGCTTGCTGTAGGAGTTTTTTTGCCAAACCGATAGTCTTTGTGGGTTGTGCGGCAAGTTTTTCCGCCATTGTTTGTAATGCAGCTGGGAATTCATTGTCCGACACAATGCGATTCACAAGACCAATGCGAAGGGCATCATCGGCGGAAATCGGCTCGTTGAGCGCCACAAACTCGAATGCACGGGCATAACCCATAAGTTTCGTATAAAAATACGTGCCGCCGGCATCGGGAATAAGCGCAATGCCCGTGAATCCCTCCACCAACCGTGCGGAGGCGGTCATCAGCCGCAGGTCGCATCCCAGCGCCAGCGAAAGCCCAGCACCTGCCGCCACGCCGTTCAGCCCACACAAAATTGGCTTTGGCAAGTCGCGCATGGCGCGG
Source organism: Candidatus Kapaibacterium sp. (assembly GCA_025358765.1). Classification (GTDB taxonomy): domain Bacteria; phylum Bacteroidota; class Ignavibacteria; order Kapaibacteriales; family UBA4661; genus JANYIG01. Next base: position 25,459 of record JANYIG010000325.1, on the reverse strand, counting down.
ATGGTTGGATTGTAGCGGCGTTTGATGGCGGCGGTGAAATTTATTGTGCCGTCCGCACCCGCAAGCGGCTCGCGCAAATCTTGTCCTGAACAAAACGCCTTTCCAGCGCCCGTTAGAACAACACAACGAACGGCATCGTCCGTAGCCGCGAAATGCAGCGCTGATTGCAGGTCTTGCGCCATTTGTTCGTTGCAAGCATTGTAAACATCAGGGCGGTTAAGTGTGATGGTCAGTATGTGACCATTGTGTTCGGCAAGAATCGTTTCGTACGTCATGGGAGCAAGCGTAGTTGGGTCGTGAAGGAGGCAGCGTTAAAAACGCCGAACGTAAATTGTATTCTGGATTTCAATTTAGAGGATTGAAGGCAGATTATCAAATGCTATCTGCAAAAAAATGGGCATCGTCTGTTCTGTAACAGATAATGCCCAATCTCTCGCGTCAATTCGACAGCCGACAAAGAAGTTGGCAGCCGGAAATTAGGTTGCTTCAAATCCGGCTTCTTCGCCCCCACGGAAACGTGGCGGCAGAAAGTTGGAGTGAGGGGAAATCGCAGAATATCTGCGTTGTAAGACTTTAGCGCGTAATCGAAAGTTTAATGGTCGTCACTGCCGTGCCGCTTTGCAAACGGCAAACGTAGATTCCGGGCGGAACATCCTGCACATCGGCGGACACCGTATAGCGTCCGACGGATTGCATCTCCCGCACCAACGTGAGCACTTTTTGTCCAAAAATGTTGAACAATTCCAACGTGGTTGCGCTGGGGGTGGGAAGGCTATATTCCACCGAAATTCTGCCTGATGCCGGATTGGGGTAAGCGTTCAATGTAACGTCTGTCGTTTGGATGCCAGAGGCGATGTCGGTTTCTGTACACTGAATCTTGCCGATAACGGCGCGGTCTATGGGCCAAGGTAAAGGTACGCCTTGTATGAAAACTACTCTTACACCTGTTCCGCGACGATTGATAGAGTACGTTGGTTGTTCTTTCGGCTTTAAACCTTTAATGCCGCTTTCCGGTTCTTCGCTCCAAATTGTCAATACATCATCGCCGCCCGAAAGACGCACGGAACCTACGCATTCGTCATTTGCGTTGAATGCTCCCAATTCATCGCCGGGCGTTGCACACCCCACGCTCAGAAGATTGCCATCGGCAGCAGCTTTTGTTGTGGCATAGACAGCAAACTGTGTAAGTGCGCCGCGCGTTATGATAATCGGTGCGTTGAAGTTTGTATTCAGACCCTCGTTGATGGGCAGAAGGCTCGTAGGTTCGTCCGGCTGTGGACCAACCACCACGCGGTACGTTGCCGTCGTAAGAGCGCCTTGTGTATCGAGGGCGGTCACGCGCAGAATCGTGTTTCCTGCGGTCAGAGGTTCCACCGTGAGATTGTCGTCGCTTGCTCTGGCGTGGATAATCGTTGGGTCTTCAATCGTCACCGTATAATGGAGTTGGTCTCGTTCGGGGTCAACAAAAAACGGCTGGAATGCTGTTGCTTGGAACGTCGAAACCCGCCCCGCCTGAGCATAAATGGTTCCGTTGCCTACAAGCCTATTGATGACGGGTGGCTGGTTCAGTGAGTTGGTGCCAATAGCACCAAAGGTAACATCTGCCTCGGAAGGTTTTAAGTTTTCGACCCTGATGGTACGTGTGCTGGCAAGAATAGCCCAACGCGGTGAAAACGCCGTGACGGTATAGGAACCATTGGGAACGCCGCGAATACTATAGCGTCCGTCGGCACCAGTGATGGCAAGCCGTGTGCCGTCGCTTATTGCCACGTCTGGAACGCCAACATATCCCGTTGTGCTGCTGGCGCTGGTGCGGAGGACGCTGCCGCTAATGGTTGCTAACGGTATGCCCGCTGTAGTGGTCAGGACGCGATAATCTTGATTTTCTACCAAAATCTGTGTTTTGCCAACGCTTGCCACGCCACGGCTCGTTGCAGTGGTGGCTATGACGGTACGCGTTCGCGGCGCAAAGTTGTACCCTTGCAGCACGGGACTCAACATAATTTCTTCACCCGGAAGTTTTCCTACGAGGATGACGCTGTACGTGCCTGTTGTTGTAGGATGGACGGCTTCTTGCCCAGTCACGCTGATAGTTGCGGCGGTATTGCCAAAGGGAAGCCCGGGAATAGTGCGGAGCGTTCCCGTGACAACAATCGGCGCTAAGGTAGAGAGAAACCCCGGTACTCTGTAATCGTTCGACGTTGATGACGATGGCGGGTTGAAGAAAAATGTTTGTTTAAGCGGATCGAAGACGTGTCCCTCAAGCGACGGCTCAAGGGTATAGATCGCACCACTTGTAACGTTGAAGAAAAACCTCCCGTCTGCCGCTGTTGTAATGGTCGCGGTGCTAATGATGTCGTTCAGCGTTTGAATAACACGGATGCTTACATCGGGGATAGCAATAATGCCATTTTTGTAATAAATGCTCCCAAATGCCTGCTTTGGCTGTTTGGAAGATAGGTTCTTAAAATTAATAACACTGTCTTTGCTGAGTTTTGTAATAAAAATGTCGTTGTCATGGAAATATTCATTCGTGTTCACACCAATTCTGTAATCGCCTTTCGGCACCGAAAATGAATACAAACCATTCGCATTCGTGATGGTGTCACGTTTGAATATTCTTCCCGTCTCTGTTGCCTGAATAATCATCGGGATTCCCTGAACGGGTCTGTACGCCTGCTGTTTCCCGTCAGTCCAGTTGATAAGCATCCCACCCACCTCACCAGAAATAGTGAACAATGTTGGTGTTGCCCGTACGTCCGGGGCGATGACAAATGCGGCGGAGTTGACTGTGGCAGTGGTTGTAGCCGAAAGCAATCGTAGCGAACCACTTGTGATAAAACTGAAATCCGTAAGTGTAGCCGTCAGCTTATATATTCCGTTGGGAACATCTATGCGATAGGTGTATAACGACTGTTGACCGCTTGTACCGTTCAGTGTAGCTTGGATACTTGTGTCTTTTACCGTAACAACGCCCGTACCCGCAACTTGCTGCACCAGCACCGTGGGTAATTGGGTCGGGAAAAACCCCGTTCCGTCGTCCGAAGCACGAATATTTCCCGAAAGTGTCCACCGTTCAACCGTTGCAATGAAGTCAGCAAGCTGTGCTCCGTCTTTTGTAATGTCAACAGATGTTATCATCTGTAGTGGTACTGTAGTATAGTTTGGCGTTGAGGTCGTCACTGTCCACGTACCTGTGGTTTCAATGCTGAAGGAGTAATATCCGCTTGAGTTCGTGCGAGTTGTAAGCGTATAAGGCGTAATCGTTCCCGTTAATTGCGCTGATACTGGCGTATTTGCCAACCCGAAGCCATTAGCCACCACGCGCCCTCTAAGCAACGGGAAAACGGGCGTTACCGTAAAATCTACGGTGGATGTGCCGGGAATTGCTACGATTACTCTTGCGGGGTCAAATCGAACGCGGGGAATGTTATTGCTTACACCATTCAACGACGCTTCAACCGAATATGTCCCACTTGTTGGGATGCTATTGAACTGGTACGCAGCCTGACGATTGTTGCCCGCTTGAATCACTGCGTTTGTGGTTGTCAGCACCGTTCCATCGGCTGCCTTCAATGTCAATACGATACTTGAAAAAGGAATAGTTGTTGTCGCTACGGTCGCAGCAAGCGTAACTTTTCCCGTCATGCTGTTTGTGATGGCTTGGAATGATTTGCCGGAAATTGTTGTGTCCACGGGCGGAACCGTTAAAGGAATGCGGATTGTATCCGGTGCAAACTGCCACGCCGTGCGCGATGCCTTCAACACAAGAACGTTCGATGCTGCGGGGACGGTTACAACCAGTCTGTAATTGCCCGACACGTCGGTTTGGGTGGTTCCAACGATGCTTGTGTTGCCGTCTGTACTCGCTGTGATACTCACACCCGACACAGGAGCAATACCTCCAGCGAATGTCGTCGTCGTAACGTTACCGGTGATGGTACGCGAGACAGTTTGTGCTGTGGCATTTTGCAGACCAAGGCACAGTAGTGTCAAAACGACCATCAGAATCGTACCCCTTCTCTCCCACGGCGACGTAGCGGGAGAAGTCCGGAATGATGGGCTGATATTAGTGTATCCAGCATACTCGAAAAACGTAGAAAAAAAGCGTGACATGGTGGTTGTTCCTTGAAAATATGGATGACGTTCGAGTACGAGTATGGAAATTATTCCCTTTCGGGTGATACTTTGATTCCTGCTCAAGCGATTTCCTCAGCGTCCGGCAGGTTTACTTCACGAAAGATAGAGGTGAAATCCCGTACGGCAATAGTGTCGTTTTCGTTGTATTAGGTCTGTTACACAAGCAACGGTGTAGAAATTACCACACTGTCTAATTTGCAAAATTCATGGTTGGTAAAAAAGTATCGGAAAGATAGAATTTTTCGTGACTAAAAGTCATAACGCAAACTTCAAGGCTCGGAACGCCATTGAAATCTTCTATCGTGGGTCGTTCACGGTAGTGTGCCGCGAATTATATTCATGGTGTTAATGAGCAATAGTTCACCGATGGGATGGCGGTATCAGCCCGATTTTCGTGGCGAATTTGGTGGCTTCCAATCGTGAACCTACATTCAGTTTTTGGTAAATGCTGGAGATATAGTTTTTGACGGTTCCTTCGCTGATGTTGAGCATTTCAGCAATTTCTTTGTTCGGGAGCCGAATCAGGCGCAACACATTCCGTTCAACATGGGTGATGCCCGACGAATTGAGCGCGTGCTCCGTCACGACAAGCTGTTGGGCAACGGTGGAACTCAACCAAAGCTCCGTCGGGTTTTGGGCAATCCAGCGAATAGCATTGATAAACGTATCGCCGGATTCCGCCTTCGATAGATATCCATTGGCACCACTGGCAAGGATGTCGGGGACAGAAACGCTATCGTTCCCAGTCATAGCCAAAATGCTGAGGACAGAATTGTCCATACCTTTTTGGCGGAGCTTTCGGACGACATCTAAGCCGCTCATATCCGCCAATTGAACATCAATCAGCAGAACATCAGGTTTGACCGTGCCGATAACTTTGAGTGTTTCGGCACCAGTGGGCGACGTTCCGGCAACGGTAATATGCGGTGTTTCGGCTGTGGCTTTGCTTTTAATCCACGATTCAATAGCAAAACGAACAGCTTCGTGGTCATCAGTCACAAACACATTAATGGTATCTTTAAATGCCATAGTGTTTTTCAAGGTATAAAATGAGCAGAAATCGTTGATGCAACCTATAATATAGCCCATACTATGGGTACACACTATAGGTGTGGCTAAAATAAGTTTGCCGAATTTACTCAATATTTGTAGATTTTCCTACATCTCACGCCGTTTGTGGGTAATTTCATCATTCCAACGTTCTTAGCTTCGTTATGATATATCTCTGTCGTATTCCTCGTTGGTGGAAACTGGTTTGTATGAGTGCTGTCTGTATGACGATAGCGCTCAGTTACACCCTTGCCCAAACCACTCAAAGCAAGCGTGGTGATAGTTTAGAAGCGGTCTGGAGGGCATATAATCTGGAAGTCCCCAATCGGATGGATACGACGGCGGTACGGCTATTGAATGAAATCGCCGATGAATATGCCTCCAATGAACCCGCAAAATCCCAAGAATATGCGTTTAAAGCGAAGTCATTTGCTGAGCAAACAGGTGACACTCGTGGCTTGGCTGCTGCATTACGAACAATCGGCGTGACCTATAGTCGCCAAGGAGTTTATGATAAAGCAGTTGAACATCACCTCGCAGCATTGAAAATCTACGAAGAAAATCATGATAAGCAGAATACAGCTAAAGTATTGAATGATCTCGGTATTACATATTATAGGCAGGATAATAAAAAAAATGCTATTGAGCCATTTTCTAAGGCGACAGGATTGTATGAAGAACTTAAGGATGAGCGGGGGTTGTCAGGGATGTATAATAATTTAGCGGGGATTTATCTGGACGAAGAGAATTTCCCATTGGCGCTGGTATATTACCTTAAAGCAAGCAACCTTCAAGAGAAACTCAATGATAGTTCTGGACTTGCATACTCATTAACAAATATTGGTACTGTCTATCATAATCAGAAACAATATGATTCAGCACTTTTCTATTTCACGAAGGCTTTGCCTATTGTTGAGAATGTGGTTCAAGACATTCAGCTTTTGGGTGATATATACACAAATCTCAGCAATGTCTATCTTAAACAAAAGAAGTATCCAGAGTCATTACGCTATGCCAATAAGGGGTTAATCATAGCTCATGAAATTGGTTCGCGGACATTGAGAGAAGACTCATATCGAAATCTTTCCGATATTTATGCCGACATAGGCAATCCCAAACTTGCCCTTGAGTTTTTCCATTTATACAATGATTTGAAAGATTCTATCTACACGGACAAGATAGCGAGGGTGACGCTTGAAATGTCTGCTAAATACGATGCAGAAAAACGGAAACAAGAGATTGCAACGCTTCAAAAAGAACGGGAACGTGAGGCAAAGGAGCAAGAGCAAACCCGTCGAAATTTCATCGTTGGGCTTGTCCTTATTGGCATTATTTTAATGCTTGTTGCCAATGGCTATCGTATCAAACGGAACTCCGAGGCGGCACTTCAAAAGACAAACGCGCAGCTCGAAGATGCGAGTACTAAAATTCGCCGTCAAAATCACCACTTGGAAGAACTCAACAACGAGAAAAACGAGTTTATGGGTATTGTCGCCCACGACCTCAAAAATCCGATTTTGTCTATCAAGCTGCTTTCGCAGTTGTTGCACGACCATTCCACCATCTCCGACGAAGAGCGGATGCGCTTTTCCAGCACGATTATCTCGTCATCCGACCAAATGTCGCGCATTATCAATAATCTTTTGGATGTGAACGCCATTGAACAGGGCGGGATGAAAATGGATATTACGCCGTTTGATATTTCGGTTGCAGCATACACGGTGTTTGAAGAATACGAAGCAATTGCGGAGGCGAAAGCCGTAAAACTGCATTTTGCGAGCAATACCGACGCAGAGTGTATAGCAGACCAAACTGCAACGATGCAAATTCTGGACAATCTGGTTTCCAACGCTCTCAAATACTCACCATCCGGCAAAAACGTGTGGATAAATGTCATGGGTGATAAAACGTGGAGTACTGCTATGATAGAGAGCGGGGCTCATGGCGTAATCCCCCGAACTTCAGTAACCACGCCGTTGTGTGTACGGTTCGAGATTCAAGATGAAGGTCCAGGTTTGTCGGAGGACGATAAGAAGAAGCTCTTTGGAAAATTTATGCGACTTTCGGCACAGCCCACCAATGGCGAAGGTTCAACAGGATTGGGGCTTTCTATTGTTAAAAAAATGGTAACAACGATGAATGGGCAAGTCTGGTGTGAAAGCAATGCTGGCAACGGTGCAACGTTTGTTGTAGAGCTTCCGCAGGCTGTGTACGAACCTACGGAAGAAGAAATGGGGATCGCATTCATGGCTAAATCATAATTGTCACTGGGTTCAATGACAGCGGAAATATTCAAAGGCTTCATTTTTTATTTGGAAAATATAACGTCGTAATGTAAATTTGAAGTCTGTTTTGTAAAAGATTATGATCCCGTAGCTCAGTGGTAGAGCATTTGACTTTTAATCAAAGGGCCGATGGTTCGAGACCATCCGGGATCACAATGTTTTAAGCCCATGTATGGTCGCCGTCTGCGGTAGCTTACGAGGGCTTTTTTTATATATCGCTCATTCCCGCTTTTTGCAATGACAAAAGAATTGCACCTCTTCAGCATTGGCAGCGCTATTGTTGACGTTCAACTCCAAATTCCCCATAACGATTTTGAAACACTTGGTCTAACCAAAGGCACCATGACGCTTGTGGATGCAAGTACGCAGAAACTGCTTCTGGATCGCTTTAGCGATATTGAGGCAACGATGTGTAGCGGCGGCTCGGCGGCAAATACAGCGATTGCTTTTGCTCAATTGGGCGGAAAAGCTGGCTTTGGAACGATGCTCGGTGCCGATGATATGGGTGATTTTTATGCAAGCGAATTTAAACATCTCGGCATTCATCTTGTGGCGACGGTCGTGGAGGGAGAAAGCACAGGGACGTGTGTCGTGTTGGTAACGCCAGATGCAGAACGCACCCTGAATACGGCGCTCGCCGTGAACTCTGGCTACGCAGCGCATCACGTGTCCGAAGATGCTATTAAAAATTCTGAATGGCTTTATTTTGAGAGTTACAAACTCACCGATCCCATTTGTGCTGAAGCCATTGATACAGCCATTGCCTACGCTAAAAAGCATGGAACGAAGATTGCTGTGAGCTTCTCCGATACGTTTATCGTACATGTGTTTGGTGACCAGCTTCGGAAGGTTATTGCACAGGCGGATTTGGTTTTCTGCAACCGCACGGAAGCACACGCATTCACGGGCGCGGAAGACCCAGAAGAAATGTTCCGCTTGCTTAAAAACACTGTTCCAAATGTTGCGATGACTCTAAGCGAACACGGCTCCCATATTGCCTTTGATGGCAAAGAATATCGGGTTCCCGCTGTACCTGTAACGCCAGTGGATGCGACAGGTGCAGGCGATATGTACGCTGCGGGATTTTTGTATGGCATCACGCACGGATACACGCCAGATAAAGCCGCATTGCTTGGTTCCCACGCAGCATCGAAGGTGATTTCGCAGATGGGTGCACGCCTGAGCAACCACGATATTGACGTTGTTCGCCTCGCTGCACTGGGTTGACAATGCTTGTTCTGTGCGGATATTTTGTTTAGTATAGCGCTTTTGTTCCTTCTAAACACTGCTTTTCTCCACCATTTTTACTCGTGCTCATGCCACAGGGTGAGTACACCGGTACGTTAGACATCAGGCAAGCAGCAGAACAAATGCTGTTGAGTTTGTATGCACCACCCGGTGTTGTGGTCAATTCTCAAGGAATGATTCTTTCCATTCACGGACGGACGCGGGAATATATCGTTCCACCAACCACCGCCGCGTACAATGTACCCGTGTTTAATGTCGTGCATGACGATATCCGAAAACCGCTCATTGAGACACTCCGCGCTTCTATCCATACCAAAACCATCACAATCTCTACACCGCAATACATCTCGGATGCAGCAGTGCCAACATTTGTGGCGATCGCTGTGCGTCCGCTTTCTACCGCTTCTGACAATGAATTTTATCTGATTACCTTTGATAACGCTGCCGCGCAAATGACTCGCGACGAGGCTGAAACACAGATTACACAGGCGTTGCAACAAAGTGAGCAACGTTATAAACAGATGGTACAATCCGTAACGGATTACATTTTCAGTGTAACGATTGAACATGGAAGCGTTGTTCATACCCAACACGGCGCAAACTGTGTAGCGGTAACGGGTTATACATCGCAGGAATATTATGCAAATCCAATGCTTTGGATTGATATGGTACATCCCGCCGACCGTGATGTTGTCATTGCACAAGCGCAGCATATTTTGCTGGAAAAACGGGCGTATCCGCTTGAGCATCGCATCATTCATAAAAATGGCTCGGTGCGTTGGGTGAAAAACACGACGGTGATTCGCACGAACGAATGGGGCGAAATGATAGGCTACGACGGGCTTATGACGGATGTGACTGACTTGAAAGAAGCAGAAATGCAGATCCGCGAGAGCGAAGAGCAGTTTCGCGTGATTTTGGAGCAATCACCGCTCGGCGTGGCGCTGACGAATATCAATAATCGTATTGTCAAGGCAAATGCGGTGTTTTGTGAGATGCTTGGCTACACTGAAGCGGAGCTTAAAAAATTTACGATTGCCGACATCACGTTCGAGGAAGACCGCGCAAAGGAAATTGCTCTTACGGAGTCGCTTAAGCAAGGAACGGTGCAAGTGGCACGGCTTGAAAAACGCTACGTGACCAAAACACAGGAGATTATCTGGGTCACTTTGCATTCTTCATTTATTCACGACACCAATGGCAGACCTGTGTTTGCGCTCGGCATTGCTGAAAATATCTCCGCTCGCAAACACGCTGAATCTGCGCTTCGCAACAGCGAAGCGCGACTTTCCGCGCTGCTCCAAAACTCAAACGATGCCGTAGTCATCACCGACAAAGAGGGAAAATTCACTTACGCAAGCCCTTCCATAGCGCGGTTGTTCTATTATAGCCCGACGAATCTTGTAGGAAAACAGGCATTTTTGCACATTCATCCCGACGATCAAGATAGCGTCCGCGCTATCTATCGAACGTTGGTGGAAATGCCGCTTAATGCGATGAAAACCTATCATTACCGTTATCGTCGAGCGGACAGTACATGGGCAAGTGTTGAATCCGTCTCAACAAACTTGCTCAAACATCCGCTCATTCAAGGTATTGTCACAAACACCCGCGACATCACTGCCCGCGACGAGCATGAGGAAGAGGAAGAAGAGTAAAAGTAAAAAGCCTGTATGCAGCTTTAATGCTGGCTATACAAGCTTTTAATGTATGTTTTGCTCGTGCCTATTCTCAATCTACCCAATCTGCAATAAATACGTTTGTGTCTCGCGTCCCGCCATTATCGCGGTTGGACGAAAAGATAAGTGTTTTACCATCTGGCGAGAACATTGGGAACGCATTAAAAATACTTTCGTTCGTGATGCGCTCCAAGCCGCTCCCATCCTCGTTTATCATGTAAAGCTGAAAGTCGTAGCCGCGTGTGGAGTGATGATTCGACGAGAAAATTATCTTTTTGCCGGATGGATGGAAATATGGTGCCCAATTTGCCTTTCCTAAATGCGTGATTTGGCGCAGGTCGGAGCCATCCACGTTACAGGTATAGATTTCCATGTCGGTCGGTGCAACCAAACCCATTGCAAGTAATTCTTTATACTCCGCAACATCCGTGGGCGTTTTCGGGCGTGAGGAGCGGAATACCAGCCGTTTCCCGTCAGGCGAGAAAAATGCGCCGCCGTCGTAGCCTAAACCGTTCGTTACTTGGCGTTGATTGCCGCCGTCAATATCCATCGTCCAAAGCTCAAGGTCACCAGAGCGGTCGGATGTAAACACAATTTTATCACCCTTCGGAGAAATTGTTGCTTCGGCATCATAACCGGGCGAATTCGTGAGTTGTTTCACAACCGTACCGTTCATGTCTGAAACATAGATGTCGTATGAGCCGTGAACGTTCCAGAGGTATTTTTTGAGATATTTTTGGTTCGTAACGATTGGCATCGCTGTACATTCCTTATCTTTGGCGTGGGTGGACGCAAAAAGAATATGCTGTTTGTCTGGCATGATAAACGAACATGTTGTACGTCCGCGTCCCGTGCTGATAAGTGGTGGGCGTTTGGTGGAATCGTGCGGGTTGAGCGGTTTTGCGAGGTCAAGAAAGAAAATCTGGTCACATTGCAAACCCCATTTAGGATTGTTCGATTGGAACGAGATAGATTTCCCGTCAGGAGCAAAGTACGCCTCGGCATTATCGCCGCCAAACGTGATTTGACGTAGATTTTTGAAGTGTTTGCCTTCGACTGCCTTCACACTATCTGGTGTGGGAACGGTACGGGAAGCTGTTGCTGCTGTCTGGCTACAAAGCGGCGTAAGTGCTGTGCTGGCAAGAATACATATTGTCAGGAGAAGGGAACGAAATGAGTTCATTGCGTAGTTCGTTGTGGATGTAATGAAAGGTGAATAATGGATGTCCAAGAGTTAAAAACAAAGAAACAGCCACAAAAACGATGTTTTTTCAGGCTACTTGTGTAAGTTTGGTAGTTGTTTTACTGAGGCTCGTTCTACAAAAATAGTAAAAATAATTCATGTAAAAACACATAAATTGCAGATCAGACCTTTATTTCATTTCATTGCTCTTATCTCTTGAATCATCCATGAAACATCAATCTACAACCCAAACGCATCATCATCGGTTTCCGGCATTGGATGCAATTATCAATGTCAGCATTGCGTCGGAATTTTTGCGGCAGCAGGTAGATAAAGCAGTCGCACCGCTTGCCATTACGGGCGTACAGTACAATATTTTGCGAATTCTCAAACGTGTATTGCCAGAAGGTGTGTCGCGGACGGATATTCTTCGGCAGCTCATCGAAAAAAGTGTGGATGTTACACGCTCTATTGACGGGCTTGCGAAATTGGGCTATGTTGAACGCACCCGTCCTGAGGCAGATCGCCGTCTTTCAATGACAAAAATCACAGAGGCGGGCATCCGTGCGCTGGAGCAGGTTGATCCGCTCTTTTTTACGATGTTAGGCGAGATGAACGCTGTCCTCAGCGATGACGAATTACGTGAACTCTCACGGTTGTGCGAAAAACTTATTGCGGGGCGGGAGGTTTGAATGGACCATTAAACGGAGAAAATATATCACCAAAAAAATGTCACTACACGCGAGTAAGTTGGCGGCGTTTGAGCTTGATTTTTTCGTGCGAGTGAGTAGAAATTGGCACTTTCTCGACATAGACGGAACTTGCATCTAATTCAAATTCATCTACAACAGAGACACTAAAACGCTTTAAGAAAAAGTAAATTTCAAGAATTAAGCGCTCTAAATTGTTAAATCTGCCGTATTCCATCGAAAGATATTCATCCATCACCACAAAACGGAAATCGCCCGTAATCTTATTATTTTTTAGTGAAAAATAGCGGCTGGTTGTGTCAACTTCTCCTGTTTTTTCAAGTTCAGAGACAATTTGGCGGAAGAACACATTCACGCGGCGTGGAATACGGAAGCCCAGAAACAATCGAACACGCACAACATCATTGACAGCCAGATGCTCGACTTCGTATTCCATTGTGTAGGGGCTGTCAGTAGTTTCTACGTGTAAAATCCAGTAAATATCGGCTCTTTTGGGTTGTTTTTCGGTGATGGAATAGATAATAGTGCGGTCAACAAGTTCGGGGTTTGATGCTTTGTTTAGATAGACGAGATGTGATGCAAATTTTGCGACAGACGAATCATTGCTGAGTTCAATCAGCTGCGGCAAATAATCAGCAATTTGGACAGTTTGCGACAATTGGCGTAAGATATTCCGCGCACTATACCACACAATCATAACTAATGCCAAAAATGCCGAAATAACCAATGTTACCCAACCGCCCTCGTGGAGCTTACTCAGGTTGGCAGCTAAAAAACTACCCTCAATGGCAAGATATAAAATTGGCGTACCCACAACGGCGAAACGTGGATAACCAGAGGCTTTGAGGTATTGCGAGAGCAGCACCGTCGTGGCAATCATCGCCATTGTGATTGCGATACCATACGCGGCTCCCATCTGGCTGGATTCGCGGAAATAACCCATGATGAATAAACATCCTACCAATAAACCCCAGTTCACCGCCGGAATATACATCTGTCCGCGTGCTTCCGATGGGTAGTGGATGGATAGGCGGGGCCAGAGATGCAGCTTGATTGCCTCGCTGAATAGTGTGAACGAACCCGTGATAAGTGCTTGGCTCGCAATAATCGCGGCAAGTGTAGCAATCATAATCCCAATCGGCAAAAACCACGCAGGCATAATGCTGTAAAATGGATTGATGCCATCAAGTGTCGTTTTTCCATCCACAAGTGTACGGTGAATCATAAAGCTACCCTGCCCGAAGTAATTAAGCAGCAAAGCAGTTTTTACAAAGCCCCATGAAACCTGAATATTCTGACGACCACAATGCCCGAGGTCGGAGTAAAGAGCCTCAGCACCTGTAGTACACAGAAATACTGCCCCCAGAATCCAGAACCCGCTTGGTGTCGACGTAAGAAGCTCAAATGCATAATAAGGATTGATTGCCTTTAACACACCAAGGTACAAACCAATATTTGCCACGCCCAACAGGGCAAGCATTGCAAACCATACAAGCATGATGGGACCAAACGCCTTGCCAATCGTGTCTGTGCCAAACTGTTGTACGAGGAATAATCCTGTGATAATTGCCATTGCTATAGAAACCGTTGGAATATGAGGGCTGAAGATACGCAGCCCTTCCACCGCTGAGGCTACCGAAATCGGTGGAGTGATCACGCCGTCGGCAATCAGTGAAGCTCCGCCAATCATTGCTGGAACCACGAACCACGCTTTTTCGCGCCGCACAAGGGTGTACAGCGAGAAGATGCCCCCTTCACCATTGTTATCCGCTCGGAGCGTGAGGACGACATATTTAAAGGTAGTTTGGAGCGTGAGTGTCCAAAAAATACACGACAGCCCGCCCAGAATTAAGGCTTCGGTGATGAGTTTCTCACCAATGACCTCTTTTAAGACATAGAGTGGTGATGTACCAATATCACCGTAGATAATGCCAACTGTAATTAAAATTCCAGCGAGGCTTAGTTTATGATGTCCATGCTCTTTCATAATGCTTTTGTCATTAGTCATTGGTTGCGTGAGAAACGTTTATGCCTTCCAGACTTGATGTTCACGTGCAGGTAGATTATTGAGTGCATTGCGTGTGTCAATAATCGTGTCGTTCCATTCCATGAGTTCGCGGTAATTGACAATTTTGTGGTTCGTGACGATGACAACCGCATCATAGCTCGCTATTACGTCGGGACTCCACGCAACGGATTTTTTGCCTGTCCATTTTCCGTGTTCGCGTGTGGGCGGGATGACGGGGATAAACGGGTCGTAATAATCCACGTGTGCTTTTTCGGCTTCCAGCAGATCCATCACCACAAATGTTGGCGATTCGCGCATATCGTCCACGTCGGGTTTGTAAGCAAGCCCTACACAGAGAATTTTACTGCCGTTCATGCACTTTTTTTTGTCGTTCAAGGCTTCTATTGTTCGGCGTACCACGAATTGCGGCATTGCAGTATTGACCTCGCCTGCAAGCTCAATGAATCGTGTATGCAGACCGTATTCACGAGCCTTCCATGTCAGATAAAATGGGTCAATCGGGATGCAATGACCGCCCAAACCCGGTCCTGGATAAAACGCCATAAAGCCAAATGGCTTAGTTTTTGCGGCTTCGATGACTTCATGTACGTCAATACCCATCGCATGAAACACCAATTTTAGTTCGTTTACCAGCGCAATATTTACCGAACGGAAAATATTTTCAAGGAGTTTTACTGCTTCGGCGGTTTTGGGGTTGCTCACGCGAACCGTTTTGACAATGGCTGACGAATAGAGTACATCAGTGATTTCAAGTGCTGCCTCGCCGTCGCCACCAATAACTTTCGGAATCGTTGCCGTGCCGAAGTTTGGATTCCCCGGATCTTCGCGCTCAGGGCTGAATGCAAAAAACAAATCTACGCCTGACTTTAAGCCAGATTTTTCTTCGCAAATAGGGCGGATGATTTCATCAGTCGTACCCGGATACGTCGTGGATTCAAGTACGATAAGTTGTCCCGCTTTCAAATGAGGCGCAATGGCGTGTGTGGTGTTCACGATATAGCTCATATCCGGCTCGCGGTGCAGATTCAACGGTGTTGGGACGCACATAATAATAGCATCTACGTCGCTAACAATGGAAAAGTCGTTGGTAGCACGGCATCGGTCGGACTGCGCGAGTTTTTGCATTTGCTCTGCCGGAAAATGCTTAATATAGCTTGTACCAATGCGGAAGGCTTCGATTTTTGCGGCATCTATATCAATGCCGACCACACGGAAGCCTTGTTCGTGGAACGTCCACAGAAGCGGCAAACCAACGTACCCTAAGCCGACAATCCCAATCGTATAATTTCGTTCGCGGATGTTTGTGATAATAGTGTTCGTCATCAGAAGTTCTTCGATTACTATGCGGAAGAGTTAAAAATAGGGAAGAGTTAGAGTCACAAACCACAATATTACTCAAACATTATGTCACGGCAAATAGCTATTTTTGTGGTATGTCTGTAGAAGTTTAGTTCACATTCGTGATTATATCAGGCTTGGATGGATAATCGAACGATACGATTTGCGAAAGAATATGAACTATTGTACATTAGAAACCTGAAACCATTTCTTTTCCACAATTGTAGTGTTATGAATTCTCAAGGCTATTCCATAGCGGTTGCCGGCGCAACTGGCTTAGTTGGGCGCACGATGCTCAAGGTTCTCGAAGAACGCAATTTTCCTGTACAATCCCTCACATTGCTTGCGTCCAAACGCTCCGCTGGTACGACTATGACCTTCAAAGGCGCGGCATACAAGGTGCAAGAGTTGACGCATGACTCCTTCAACAACATTGATATTGCACTTTTTTCGGCGGGTGGTTCCGCAAGTAAAGAATATGCACCTTCGGCTGCCAAAGCGGGCTGCGTGGTTGTGGATAACAGTAGTGCGTGGCGGATGCACGAATATGTGCCGCTTGTAGTGCCAGAAGTGAATGCTGATGCACTTCAGGAGCATCACGGTATTATCGCAAACCCTAATTGCTCCACGATTCAGCTTGTGGTGGCGCTGAAGCCGCTCCACGAGGCATTTGGTTTGAAGCGTGTGGTTGTATCCACGTACCAATCTGTGAGCGGTGCGGGCAACAAAGGCGTAGAAGCTCTTGAAGCAGAGCTACAAAGCGATAATCCTAATGTAAAAGCGGAGGGTTCGCCGTTTGTGATGCCCGTCGCATATAATACGGTCTTTCACACGATTAACGAAAAGTATGGCTTCTCCGAAGAAGAAACGAAGATGCTCAACGAGACGCGCAAAATACTCCGTTTGCCAGATGTAAAATTAGCAATGACCTGTGTGCGGGTTCCCACAATTGGCGGACACGGTGAATCGGTGAATATCGAAACCGTCAAACCCGCCCCCCCACAAGAAGTAGAGCGTGTATTGAGCCAAGCCGACGGCGTAATCGTCTGCGACGAGCCACAGAACAATATTTATCCTACGCCGCGTATGAGTGACGGGCGTGATGAGGTGTTTATAGGACGCATTCGTCCCGATACGTCGGTTGAGAACGGCGCATATTTTTGGGTTGTATCGGATAATATTCGCAAAGGTGCTGCCACAAACGCAGTGCAGATTGCTGAAGCACTCGTGAAGCATGATTGGCTTGCTATAAAGCCGCTTCCGGCAGGAGCATCGTTGTGAGTTTGTTGTAAAGTTATTATCAATTTGCTTCGGGCGTGTTTTTTAGACACTTGACAACGAAAAAAGTTGATTTATCACGATGCTTTGTGTAATTTCACAGAGTTGATACGCAGTACAATACTACTCTTACTACTTTCATATCAGGGAGAGTTTACCAATGTCCAAAACGCTGACCTTTAAGACAGGCGATGTCATCATTCGTGAGGGTGAACGCGGCAAAGGCTATTATATTCTTGAATCCGGTACAATTGCTCTGAGCAAGCAGGGGGTGAAAATCTCCGAGCTGGCTGGCAATGGTACAATTTTTGGCGAAATGAGCGACATTCTTGACGAGCCGCGTACATGCACGGCAACAGCAGAAACGCCCGTTCAAGTTTCGTATTATCCATACAGCCTCGACGAAATTATCCGTAATCATCCGCAGATAGCAAAACAACTTGTGATGGCGTTAGCAGAGCGCATTGCAACGACAACTGATGCGTTGACGCAAGGTAAAATTGCTTTTTTGGAACTGACAAAACGGTAGGTCTATTTTCTTGTCGCATTTTCGGCTTTATAGTCTTTTATTAAACAGTAGGAGCAAGTCTCATGAGCAAAACTCTCAATTTTAAGCCCGGTGATATCATCATGCGTGAGGGTGACCCAGGCGGCGAAGGATTCTTTATTCTTGAATCTGGTAGCTTTGAAGTTATCAAACAAGGCGTGAAAATTCGTGAGGTGATTATTGCAGGAACAATTTTTGGCGAGATGAGTGACATTTTGGGGCAACCACGCTCAACAACAATTATCGCCAAAACACCATGTACCGTTACGCATATTACGCGCGGTTTGGACGAAGTGATTCAAACGTATCCTGAAACTGCAAAAGAGCTTATTACCTCGCTTGCGAGGCGTTTATCCAGCACAACGAACCAATTTACACAAACGCAATTTTTGATTTGGAAGCATAGTCAAGAAGCGTAACGGGGTGGATGAGCAATGTGAATAGCGAATAGAATGATTCAAAAGCCTGTAGAGCAGATTCTACGGGCTTTTTTTATTGAAAGATGTGATCAACGGAGCCGTATTAAATCGTTCAACGAGCAGTTCCGCAAGTACCCAATCCATTGGCGTGGTAATTTTAATGTTTTCCTCCAAGCCTTCTATAACCTTTATCGGAAAGTCCGCGTGTTCCACAAGGCTTGCATCGTCTGTACCAACAAAGCCTGTCTGGTAGGCGTATTCGTAGGACTGGAGCAAAATTCCGCGTTGAAAAGCTTGCGGTGTCTGAATAAGGCGTAACTGTGAGCGTTGATGCGTTTGCTTCACGATGCTGCCATTGCCCACTTCCTTCACTGTTTCTTTCGGCACTATGCCCGGAATAACACTTCCATACACGTATGCGGCATCTATGAGTGTTTGTACGAATGTTGGTGTTATGAACGGTCGGACGGCATCGTGAACAAGGATGATATCGGAGAGTTGTGCTGCATCGGTGTGGAGTGCATTGCGGATGGAGTCTTGGCGTTCGCTGCCGCCCGCGACAAGTATTTTTATCTTTGTGATGTTGAATGTGATGGCAAGTTCGCGGATGTGGTCGTGATAGTCAGGCGAGGCGGCAATGATAATACTTTGAAGGGACGATACGCGCTCGAAAGCAAGGAGTGTTCGTGCAAGAATCGGAATGCCCCGCAGTTCTATATATTGTTTCGGTATTGGGCTACCAAAACGTTTGCCGGAGCCAGCAGCGGGGATGATAAGTGATACTTGTTGCTCGTTGTTTGGTTTCATGCGGTCTCCTCGTCACTGCCTGCGATTCCTTTTCTTACTTCTTCCCTAAATTTGCATCAATGAGTCCCCGACCTGTCTTCAAGAGTTTGTTCTGTGCTTTCAATTCTGCCAAAACTGCATCCAGAATGCCGTTGACAAACGTTCCGCTTTTTTCGGTCGAGTATTTTTTAACAATTTCGATTGCTTCGTTGATGGTTACTTTGGGGGGGATTTCTGGAAAACTGAGCAATTCCGCAATAGCGATTTTGAGGGTTATGCGGTCAATATGAGCAATGCGTCCAAGCTCCCAATTTTGAGAGAAGCGTTCGATAAGCTCGACGGCAAAGCCATCATGTTCTTCGGCTTTTTGCAGCAGTTCAAAGGTGAATTTCCGGTTTTCGTCGTCCCAGTCAATCAGGAAATCTGCTTCCAGGCGCTCCACTTCTTCCTCCGACATCAAACGATTCGGAAATTCCGGCTCGGTAACACGGTATTCGTACGGGAAAATATGCGAAAAATTCTCGCGCCACGGTACTTCGGATACCTCTTGTGCTGAAAGCAATTGCATCGCTTTTTCGCGTGCCAAGCGGCGTGTGCCCTTTACGCTTATGTCGGTCGTAGGTTGCGCTGCTTTTGTGGTGACGGCGGAGGGCTGTTGTTTTTCCATGAAGATTTCTATCTGCTCGTAGGACAAGATTCTATCTGTGATTCAGGGGCGTATCCCATGAATATTGTATTGACAAAACAAATTTACCGAATAATTTCCTTTTCTCCGCATTTGTTCAGGTGTTCGGCTATTCAACGCGCCCTCAGCTCGTAAACTCATGGCGCGAAGCTGCTATGGAAGTTCTTCCAGCATTCGCAGGCAATATTCTTTATACGGGCTTTTGGGCAGTGCGGCAACGGTTTGCTCATATTTTTCGCGGGAGATAAATTTTTGGGTGAGCGCAACTTCCTCCAAACATGCAATTTTGTAGCCCTGTCGTTCCTCAATAGTGTGGATGAACGAACTTGCTTCTAATAAACTTGCAGGCGTACCGGTGTCAAGCCACGCAATGCCGCGCCCCATAATCTCTACCGAAAGCCGTCCCTGTTTCAAATACGTTGTGTTGACATCAGTAATTTCGAGTTCGCCGCGTGGGCTGGGTTCAAGGTTTTCGGCAATTGTAACCACATCTGGCGTATAAACGTACAAACCCGGAACGGCATACTTGGATTTGGGCTTTTTCGGCTTTTCTTCGATGCTCACCACACGCTTTTCTACGTCAAATTCAACAACGCCGTAGCGGTCGGGGTCGGTAACAGCGTAGCCAAAAATCGTTCCGCCTTGATTGTTCGTAATGGCACGCCGCAGGAAATCGAGTTTGCCGTAAAAGAGATTATCTCCCAAGATCAAACATACTTGGTCACCGCCGATAAATTCTTTGCCGTAGAGGAACGCCTGAGCGATGCCTTTTGGCTCGTGCTGCACAACGTAGCTAATGTTCACGCCCCACTGAGTACCATTACCGAGCAACCGCTCAAAGTTTGGTGTGTCGTGCGGCGTAGAGATAATGAGGATGTCCTGAATGCCCGCCAGCATCAGCGTTGCAAGCGGGTAATAAATCATCGGTTTGTCATAGATAGGTTGAAGTTGTTTGCTGAAAAGCGAGGTAAGCGGGTAGAGACGTGTTCCGCTGCCACCTGCAAGGATGATGCCTTTTGTTTGTTTTTGCATTTGTGTCATTATGCGAGATGAAAAGTTCAGAATAAAAATCAGTAACGATGAAAAACAATGAATCGTGGCTCAAAACGTATTTACCAAAAGTAACGAATGGAAAAATTACGTAAATTCGCAGTCATTGTTAGTATGATTGTTGGTATTCATTTGCAGAAAATTTTGAATCACTGTTGAACCTCCATACATGAGCGCCAAACCAAACGACGACGAAAAACTCGGCAAATCCATTGACTCCTCGCTTTTGAGCCGTCTGCTGGAATTTCTTAAGCCTTACCGCACCCCTGTTATCATAGTTCTCGCTCTTACCATTGCCGCCGCCGCGATTGGTCCGCTTCGCCCGTTTATCCTCAAACATGCTGTGGATGATTATATGGCACGCGGCGACCAAGAAGGCTTATTCTGGCAGATATTCCTACTGTTCGGGCTGTTGCTGCTGCAAGGCGTGATGCAGTACGGGCTGGCGATGCTCATGCAATGGATTGGGCAAAATACGATTTTGGATGTTCGTGTGCGCCTGTTCGAGCGACTGCAACGATTTTCGCTGCGCTTTTACGATACTACTCCCGTAGGGCGCTTAGTAACGCGCGTTACGAACGATGTGGAAGTGCTGAATGAGGTCTTTTCGTCGGGGCTGGTGATGATGGTTTCTAGCATTTTTATCATCTTTTGGATTGTGGTGATGATGTTCGTTACAAACTGGCAGCTTGCGCTAGCAACGATTGTGGTGGTTCCAGTCATGATGGTGGGGACAAATATATTTCGCAAGGCAGTCCGTGTGCAGTTTCAGGAAGTGCGGAAGCAGATAGCCCGCATCAACTCCTTCTTGAATGAGTATATCACGGGTATGAACATCATCCAGCTTTTTTCGCAAGAAAAACGTCAACGTGCGACGTTCGACGAAATCAACCAAGCACACACCGATGCCCAAGTGCGGTCGGTGTTCTACTACGCCGTGTTTTTCCCCTTTGTGGAGATGATGGGTACGCTTTCACTGGCAATTGTGATTTGGTATGCGGCGGGCAAAGTGTTGGAGGGTACGATGACCATCGGCATGATTATCGCCTTTTCGCAGTACGGCGAAATGTTCTTCCGCCCGATGCGCGAACTGTCGGACAAATTTAACACGTTACAAAGTGCGATGGCATCGTCGGAGCGGATTTTTCAACTTTTGGACGAAGATTCGTTCGTCAAGGATAATCCAAATGCCTTGCCAATGGCTCCATTCCAGCATTCCGTCGAGTTCCGCGATGTGAATTTTAGTTACGATGGTGAGCGCCCTATTCTGCGGAACGTGTCATTCACGGTAGAAAAAGGGCAGACGGTCGCCATTGTGGGCGCAACGGGTGCGGGCAAAAGCTCGCTGATGAACTTGCTGTGCCGCTTTTATGAATTTCAAGAAGGTGATATCCTCATTGACGGGCGCAGCATCCGCGATACGCAACAAGAAACCCTACGAGCCAGAATTGGCATCGTGTTGCAGGATGTATTCCTCTTTGCACGGACGATATGCGAGAACGTTAAACTTGGCAACGAAGCGATCACGAACGAGGATGTACAACGTGCGTGCGAAGCTGTTGGTGCGAATGATTTCATCGAAAAATTACCACTTGGCTACGATGCTCCTGTAATGGAGCGCGGGGCAACATTTTCTGTTGGTCAAAAACAGCTTGTTTCGTTCGCACGGGCGCTGGCTGCAAATCCCGACATTTTGATTTTGGACGAGGCGACATCCAGCGTGGACACCGCAACGGAGCAGCAAATCGAAAAGGCGATTCAAACGATGCTCTCCGGCAGAACCTCGATTGTGATTGCTCATCGTCTTTCTACTATCCAACGCGCCGATAAAATCATTGTCTTACACAACGGCAAGGTATATGAGCAGGGAACGCACACCGACTTGCTCACGCAGGGCGGATTGTACGCAAAACTTTATCGTTTACAGTACAAAGAGCAATTAGCGGACAAAACGCTCTCATCATTATCATCAAGTGCGGTGTGATGGAAAGTATTCATTTCTGACTACTCATTTCCCAACGAGCTTTCGACGGTAATCCGCACAGTCCGCGAATAGAAGCGTCCTTCGGGCAGTGTATTGTCGTACAGTTGCACCGATGCGCCATAGCCGTTGATGGTTGCGTTCGGAATGCCGAGCGCGGGCAGTTGTAATGCCTTCGCTACCGCTTGGGCGCGAGCAAGTGCTAATCGTTTATTCGTGTCTTCGTTGCCGGTGCGGTCGGTAAAACCTTCAATCGTCACCGCCGATTGTGCCGAAAGGCGTTTGCGGACGTATTCGACAATCGTTTGATTGGTCGGTGACAATTCACTTTTGGCAAACTCGAACAATATCAAACTATAACGATCTACCTGAGTGCGGCGGCTGACCTGTGACGACTGCGATATCTGTTCGTCATTCACCGTCGTGGTTTTCACCAATCGTATTGTGATGCTTTGCTTGTCAGTGGTGATGCGATTGCCAGCGTTATCGGTCACCGTTAATTCGTATTCTATTGGCGCTGATGGTTGAAGTGATGCTGCCTCGGCGCTGTCCGGCTGCCATTCAAGCGTTGAGGGAAAAGTCTTATTGCCACTCATGGTTTTGATAGAACGACCATTCTGCGTAAGCGCCAAATTCCACGAACGAATGCCCGCCTCCGTTTGCACGACGGGGCGAATACGAAGCGGCAAGGGACGTAGATACTGCTCCGAGGTTTGCAACGCAAGTGGCTCTAAAAGCTGCGGCACATCCGATGAAAGTTCCACTCGACGATTTTCCGCCATTTTTTCTTCCTCGTCAAGCGGCACAGATGCTTTCGCGGAAAGTTTTTTCGCTTCTACAGCAAGCCGCGCAGCAGCAATTCCCCATGTTGCCGACAAATATCGCCGCACGGCAAACGCCCGTTGGCGAGCGGTTTCCATGTCATTTTTTTCACTACTCACGCCATCGGTACAACCCGTGATGGTCAACGTTGCTTGCGGAAATTGCTGCAAGCGTTGGGCAAGAATGTTCAGCACGTGATAATAGGATTGTAATTGCGCGTCGGATACGGCGGTGGCTGAATTTGCTGCTGCATCCACACGAAATGACGCAACTTGCTCCGACGTAAGTTGCCGATAGCGGGCAGGAATGTTGGTGTTGCCTTCGGTGTCAAAAAAGATGTAGGGCAGAATCGGGCGAACGCTTCGCGCAATGGTTTCCTCCGCAACCACCACTATCACATTCGGCTCCTCGCGTCCGTCGGGCAACACTCCAACAGCGGAAACACGACCCGCCAGAACGGGTTTTATTGGTTTTTGGGGTGCCGCGGGCGGCTCTGGAACCTTTATGGGCGCGGGTTCGGGAATCGGTGAAAATTTTAACGCCAAACCAGCGCGAATTTGATGCGCCTTCCATGCGAGGTTGCTGGCGAGGTTCGTCAGCCCAAGCGTGTAGCTCAGTTCTGGCGCAAGAAGTATCGTCCCACGCGCATTGAGGGGGATGTCGTAACTTGCACCCACGACGGCGCTCAGGGCAAGACGCTCGGCGTTGGGAATCACTCCTGCGGAGGCATTGCGTGTGGGTTCCAGCGTTTGCGGCGTAAATCCGAATCCGTCCGGCGTAAGAATATGCTCGGATTGCGCGAAATTCGTGCGGAGCATCCATCCCACACTTCCACCCGCAAACACATTCAATCCTCCCGCCACATTCAGCATCAACACTGGTTCGACGGTAATTGCGGAAAGAGCGGCTTCGAGTCTGTATTCGCTCCCGCTTTCCGTCACTTGTCCGCTTTGCGAGCGGATAGGATACGTCTCGGTGGTGGTAAGCCGCGCCGAACGGTTGTTGTACGAGCCTCGTACGCCCAAAAACAAACGTTCAGACAAAGGGATTTCAATGCCCAAGCCAGCGCTAAAACCGCTTCCCGTGCCGTTTACGAAATTCGGCGGTCGTTTGGTATTTTGCAACGCATCTGGCGCGGAGGAAAACAGGGGAATGCCGGGCAATTCTGCAAAATCAGCCGTGTGGCGGTTGAATGCGTAATTGCCCATAACGCTGAAACGTAGGCGTGGTGGTTGTTCTGTTGCCTGTTGAGCAGATGCGGTTTGAGTAAGTGTAGTTTGAGTAAATGTGGTTTGAGGAACCATGCTCAGGGCGCAGAACGTGAGCATGGCGAACAATAAAGGATGTTTCATGGTTTTTTATGGTGGTTGAATAGAATGAAAAATGATGGTTTATCGAATGTGATGGAATGGTGCCGCCACCGCACCGTCGGGCGTAATCACGCGCAGGACGTACACGCCCGAGGGTAAACCAGCCGTGGAAACTCGCAGCGTGTGTTCGCCCTGCTCCAAAGCGCCCGCAAAGACGGCATTGCATCGCCCAAACACATCCACAAGCTGCACGGTGAGCGTTGTGCGTTCGCGCACATTGAGCAGTGCCATCGTGCCGTCGTCGTTTGCAGGATTTGGCGCGAGTGAGATAAGCGTGACGCGGGGCGTGAATACGAGCCGTGTGCCGCCCGCATGGTTCAAGCCAGTAGTGCGGAAGATTGCCGTCGTCGTCGTGGTAAGCGCCACGCCCGCCACACGAACGCTGTCAACGCGGATGGTAGTCAGCGAATCATTGCCGAGTAGCCCTCGCAATCGCAAGCGTACCATCGGCTCGGCTTCATTGGTGGAAGGGATAGTGACGGCGAACGTGGCTATCCATGCGGTGTTGGTGTTTGCTGTGACGTTATTTGTCTCAAAACGGCTTGTGACGGGTGAGGGCGCAATTGCGTCGAGCAGCGAAGCATTTTCGATGCGAAGCCTGAAGGTAGCGCTGGTGTTTGCTTCCACACCGCCACGACCGTCAACGCCGCCACGTTTGCGGAGGAAGATGGGTAGGTCGGTTTGCGCGGCGGGTGCAAGGGCGATGGTGTCGGGCATGGCTATCTCGCCCGCAATCACCCGTGCGGTGAGCGCGAGTGTTGCGGTGTGGTTGCAGGAATCCGGCAGGGATGTTTGTGTTGTGTAGATGCCGGCACTTGCCCCCGCAAAGCGCACCCGTACTGCTGTTGTGCCATGCGGT
>JANYIG010000304.1 GCA_025358765.1 Candidatus Kapaibacterium sp. | reverse complement strand
CCCACAGCACGCCAACTTGTTCGCCTTGCGAAATAGAATTCGTCGAAACAAAGGCAGCTTTAATGCGGGTTTCGGCAATGTATTCGGCGGCTTTTTTGTACCACGCCGTAACAAAATCCAAACTATTCGCAACACGGTCATTGCCAAAGACCAAGCGAATATCAGCTTTCTGGGCAGCATTTTGCATTTGCGTCCCCACAAACGGCGGATTACCGACGATGTAGGAACACTCAGACGGCGGCAGTACCTTGCGCCAGTCCGTGCGGAGTGCGTTCCCGTGCAAAATGTGAGCAGATTCTTTAAGCGGAAGCCGCGTGAAATATGAGCCGAACTGCTGCGAGGCACGAAGGTTCATTTGGTGGTCGGCAAGCCAGAGTGCGACTTCGGCAATGCGGACGGGAAATTCTTCCAGTTCAATGCCGTAGAACTGCCCGACGTTCACCCACGTCATAGCGGCAACGTCGGTGGCAAGCTGCCCCGTACCCTTGAGTGCATCAAGCGTGGCGAGCACGTCCAATTCGAGAGCGCGAAGTTCACGGTAAGCCGTTACAAGGAAGTTTCCGCAGCCACACGCAGGGTCAAACACGCGCACCGATGCAAGGCGGCGGTGAAATTCCTCCAATTTGGGACGTTGTTTTTTTATGCGGTCAAATTCTGCGCGGAGGTCGTCCAAAAAGAGCGGGTTCAGTGCTTTCAAAATATTAGCTTCGGAAGTATAATGCGCCCCCAAAGCGCGGCGCTCTGCGGGATTCATGGCTGCTTGGAACATTGAACCAAAAATAGCGGGCGAGATACGGCTCCAATCCAGCGCACAACATTCCAAGAGCGTTTCGCGCATCGTGCGGTCGAACTGTGCAATTTGAATCGTACCGGCGAAGAGACCACCGTTCACGTAAGGCATTGCCTGAAGTTGTTCGTCGAGTGTTTTCATGCGCTTTTCGGGCGCGGTATTCAGCACTTGGAAGATGTTCGACAGATGCAGCCCCAAGTCGCTCCCGTCCTCGTTTGTACGGTTTTCGATGTATTCCAAAAACGCATTTTTCTCAAAAATAGCGGTGTCTTCGGCGAACATACAGAAGAGCAAGCGCACAAGCAGCATTTCGAGGTCGTGCCCCGCATAACCGCACTCACGCAGGCGGTCGTGGAGTTTGCCCATTCGCGCGGCGGCTTCGATGTTTACGGGGTCTTCGGTAGAAAACGAGCGTTTTTCATAGCCAGCCAAAAAGCCGAAATGATGAACGTTTTGAGGGAACTCGGTGATGGAAAATTCGGTGCATTGGTTCGGGTCGCCGCCCGCATCCAAGTCGTAGAGCCGAAAGCGGGCAAAGTCGGAGACAAGAACATATTTGGGAAGGTGCGCGTCTTTCAGACCGGGAAAATACTCCAGCGCTTGCGTAAAGGCGCGGTCGAGGTTTTTTCCGCGCGATTTGTGTTCCACCAGAATCACGCCCTTCCAGAGCAGGTCAATGAAACCTTGCTTGCCATCGTCTTTTTTGACGGGCTGCTCAAATGCCGCCACACGGCGGCGCGACACGCCGAACACATTAAAAAACGCATCCCAGAAAGATTTTGCTTCCGCGTCTTCGCTGGTTTCGTTCTGCCATTCACGCGAAAAAGCAAGCGAACGGTCTTTGATTTCGTTCCACGAAAGGGGCATAATTACTTGTGTTTATTACTTGCTTGCAGAGATTTTATCCACACCTTGATAATCGCGTTCGTCTTTTCCTGTTTGGATGAACAGCGCACATTTCCTCGCATTCAGGTTGCTGTAACTTCCGTCTGCCTTCACGGTGTAATACACGCCATCCTTCTGCGGGGCGCGTTTGATAAAGAATGCAATGTCTTTATCGGAGCCAGAAATTTTGCCCCGCACGGAGTGTTCAATCACAGTTTCATTTTGCGTTTGAAGCCTACGAAGCGAATGCCGTGCAACGTAGTCTAACGCTCGCATCCATGCCGCCGAATCTTGCGCCGCTGCAAGCAAAAACTTCGTATCGCACACGCCCGCAAGCGCGTCGTATTCCGGTTTTGCAAACGTACCATTGCCCGCATTCAACCAAGCTTCTTTGCCGTCAAAGACAACGTAAAAATACTGTTCGAGCGTATCTACTTCCATCTGCACCGATGCGTAGGCAATAAGTGTATCGCCCATGCGGAGATTTCCCAATACTTGCGCGGTGCGGTTTTCGCCAGAGAGCCGGAATACACGAACGCCATCACGCTGGATAATAACGCGCTGGATCACCGTCGAAACCAATGCTACAGAAGCGCAACCCGTCACAAGAGCGATACAAATAAGTATATAAGCAAGATGCCATGCAGCATTAAAAGGAGTAGATTTCATGCTATTTCCAGAGTGTTAATCCAAGAAACAAAAAAATAAGTGACCCGTTCACACTTGCATAGATACGCCTTGCAAGCGTGTTTTCAGCGCGATCAAAAAACGGTACGACAAACACATAGCCCACAACCAGCACCACAAGCGCCGCCGACCAATATGCCGGAACAAGAGAAAACAACCGATACGCTGCCGCGAAATACCATTCCGGTCGAACACCTTCAGGTGCAACTTGAACTTTCGATAAATCCGCCGGAAACCTCTCTATTGCCGTTGTGCCGGCATTCGGCGCAAGCGTTGCACACGCCACCAACACGAGCAATGCTAATGCTGCGAAAATACTAACGCTATAAATTTGCATCTGAATCCGCCGCACAAATGCTGCTTTCGGAACACGACGAACAATAAACGTCAGCCCTATGAAGGCAAGCGGCAGCACAGCAACGTGAAGCGCAAACACTCGCGTAAGCGTCTCTGGCGCAACAACAGGCGCACCACGAACAACGGCTGCAACGAGCATCCCAACAAACGGAAATGATTGCTCCAGCGTGGAAAGCGTGATTTCTGCTGCGAGATACGACCGCACATTCCACGGCAATACGGAGCCGGTCCAACCGGACGCAAGCACAAACAACGCTCCCAGAACGATCGTCATCCATATTTTAATTCCAAGCTGGCGGTAGGATGCCGTTGCTAAACAGACCAATATCCACGCCAATGCCGTAGCAATCAAGCCATGCGCCGCATACCGATGAACGCCACGTACCAACGTTCCGAACGGCACTCCAGCAAGTGTATGTTCCACGCTTAGATATGCGGGTGAGGGAAAAAATGGTTTACCAGAGGCATTAGTAATGATGCGGCTTGCAGAATGCAAGGAATCAAAAGGCAATATTGGTTTGCTTTGCGCGGCGTTATACGGCACTGGTATGATGTCGCCCTGCGTGTATGCTGTTTGCAGTTTCTCGTCGAACATCGTTTTTGTAATTTCGAGCAGCACAATCGGTTCTGCGGCTTGTGTGACGGCTGGTCTGGCAGAAGGTTCGTAATAGAACGTTAGCAAAACACCCGTCACAGCTTGCAGGGTGAAAAAAAATGCCGCTCCAAGCGGCAAATAGAAACGAAGAAGATGGGATGTGACGTTGAGTATAATGTTCAATGCGACGCTGAGAATCATAGCGTTCCGTTAAAAATTCTGTTAAAGATTTTTTTGCTCGCGAGATTTAAAAAAGGTGCGAAGCGGTGCAATGTACGATTGATTCGTGCTGATTTTCACAACATCGACACCACTTTTTGTGAATGCACCGCCAAGCGAGGCTTCACGGGCTTTCCACCATTGTTGATATTGTTTACGAGCATCCGCGCTTGCGGTGTCCACCCAAAGCAAATTTCCCGTTTCAGCGTCTTGCACGTGAATGAGACCAACGTTTGGGAGTACCGTTTCGCGTTCGTCGTAGATGCGGATGGCTACCACATCATGCTTGCCGTTGGCAATTTTGAGGGCACTCTCAAAACCAGCTTGATTCGTCCGTTGATTATCGTCCAGAAAATCTGAAATAAGGAACGCAATGCTTCGTTTTTTGATGGCATTGGTGAGATAGCGTAAGCCTTCGGCAACGTTTGTGCCGCGATGTTTGGGTTGAAATTCAATCAGTTCACGGATAATCCGCAGAATATGTGATTTGCCTTTTTTCGGTGGAATAAATTTTTCGATGGTATCGCTAAAAAAAATCAAGCCTATTTTGTCATTGTTCTGAATCGCCGAGAACGACAGTACCGCGCAAAGTTCCGTCACGAGGTCTTTTTTGAACTGCTTTGCAGTGCCAAAATCTTTCGATGCACTCACATCCACCACAAGCATCACGGTAAGTTCGCGCTCTTCCTCGAATACCTTCACAAACGTCTCGTTCAGCCGTGCTGTCACGTTCCAATCAATCGTGCGGATGTCGTCGCCTGGCTGGTACTCTCGCACCTCGCTAAACGCCATACCCCGCCCTTTGAAGGCGCTGTGATACTCGCCCGAAAAAATTTGGTTCGACAAGCCGCGCGTTTTAATTTCGATGCGGCGGACTTTTTTGAGCAATTCTGCGGTTTCCATACGTTTTAAGCATTTATGACAGACATTTAAGAGCAATCATGGTAATATCGTCCGACTGCGACGCGCCAGCAACGTGCGTTTCAATATCTGCCAGCATCCGTGCCACAATCGCCTGTGCGGGTTCGGCGGCGCTGGCGCGAAGTGAGGCTTCGGTGCGCTCTTCGGTAAATTCCTCCGAAGCGGGACTGAGCGCCTCCGACACACCATCGGTGTACATCAGCACGGTATCGCCCGCACGAAGAGTGACGGTTTTTTCTTCGTAGGGCATTATCGTTTCCATAATGCCAAGCACCAAGCCGCCTTCACTCAGTAAGTCCAGTGTTCCGTCGCTGTGTAGCAGCAGTGGCGGGTTGTGTCCACCGTTGACGAACGTGAGGGTTTTTGCGAGAAGGTTAAGTTTTGCAGCAAAGAACGTCACGAATTTATCAGAACTGGTGTTTGCAAAAAGCATGTCGTTCAAACGGCTCACCATTTCGGGCATGGGAAGTTGAAGCGGTGTGAGTACCCGCAATGCCGCTTGTGTATTTGCCATGAGCAATGCTGCGGGCGTGCCTTTACCGGATACGTCGGCAATAACAAGCATAAATTCTTCATTTGCGGCACTAATCGGAATCACATCGTAATAATCGCCCCCTATCTGTTTCGACGACAAACTAAATGCCGCAAGGTCAAAGCCGTCTAACGAGGGGAGTTCCGTTGGTAACAAACCATTTTGAATCTGCCGTGCAATGTTCAGTTCCTCTTCGAGGCGTTTTTTTTCTATTTCTTCATGAAAAAGCCGTGCGTTTTCAAGTGCCGTCATTGCCGTACCGGCAAGCGCTTCGAGGAAATTTTCTTCCTCAGCGCGAAATGGCTGACGATTCATTTTTCCGCCTACAAGCAACAAGCCTTTAGTTTCGTTTTGTACTTTCATAGGAACCATAAGAGCGCAGCTCGGCACGAGCGTCGAACACGTCCCAAGCGCAATATCAGCGTGATTGTGATATTGCTCATGCTGTGCTTGATATGCTGCGTTCAGCGCGACCACTTGCTCCGTTGTTACTTGCAAACGGTTGAGCGTTAGGTCGAATGTCCCGTGCCCGTTTTTCATCAACAATGCGAATTTGGTCACGGTAAGTTGCCCCATAAGCCGTAGGCTTAGGAATTTCAAAATTTCGTCTTTATCGAGCAGTGTCGTAAATTCGCGGTTGATTTCAAAGAGCGTTGTTAAGAGTTGATTTTTTCGGTCAAGAAACGAGGTTTTTTCTCGCAGCGAGCGCATATTTTCTGCGTTCATAAGCGCATTAGCGGTGATGCTGCCAACGAGCGATACATATTGGCGTTCTTCGTCGGTGTAGGGCGTTTTATCGAGTTTGTCGCCAAAGCAAAGCAGGGCAAGGCATTGCGGATTTTCAGCAAACTCACTCTCGGTAAAAGCGCTCGCATCTTTTGTCCAAACAGGCTGCGACATGACAACGCCTGCCTGAACAAGCGCGGGTTCTAAAGCGGCATCGAAGGCATCGTAGTTGTTGGATTGCAAGACTATGGCTCCATCGGGCATTTTTAAGCCTTTCGTCGTCGCACATTGCCAGTGGAACGCCTGCACACCAGCCGCCAAGCTGCTTTCCGGCAAAGGTGATGCCGCAGGCACAAGCGCACAGGCTCTGAAGGTACGCAGTTTACCCATCACGCTTAAAAGCGAGGTGTTCAGGATGAACATGTCGTCATCAGACGCATTCAGCGCAGCACTTAGGTCAATAAGCGATTGCAAGTTGATGAGATTCGAGGTAACAATCACGGCGCGATGTTGATGAATTCGAGAAGTGATGAGTACAACACTGGTTGAAATAACAACCACGAACAGGGAAATTACAAATTCTGGCGCGAACAGCACAATCGTATTTTTTATCACAATTCTTAAGCCCAATGAAAAGAAGCATAAACTATTGGCTCATAAAATCTGAACCCGACGTGTATCCGTGGGAACAGCTCGTTAGCGAGGGGGGAACATTTTGGGACGGCGTTCGCAATTACCAAGCGCGGAACAATCTTCAAGCAATGCGTGTGGGTGACAAAGCGCTGTATTATCACAGCAACACAGGCAAAGAAGTGGTCGGCATTACAGAAATCAGCCGCGAGGCATATCAAGACCCCACAACCGACCAGACTGCGTGGGTGGCGGTGGACGTAAAACCATACAAACCATTCAAAAAGCCTGTCACGCTTGATACCATCAAAGCCACGCCCGAATTAGCTAGCCTTGCCCTCATCAAACAATCACAATTGTCAGTGATGGCTATCACGCAGGAGGAATTTTCGGTGATTTGTCGGATGGGTGGCGTGAAGCTATAAAGTGAAAACGTGATTAGAGAATAGACTTCTTTCAAAAGTCAATGTTGAAGAAGCCCTCACCCGCTTTGCGCTTCGCTCCAAGCACCCTCTCCCACTGGGAGAGGGTTGGGGTGAGGGTACTTTTGAAAGAAGTCTAATGGTAGGATTTTTACATTTTCTTGATTCATCAATTCAGATGATTGTGTATATTTGTTTTGGGTACACACCGTAACTTTCGCCCGTTCACACTCAACTTACTCACAAAGGAAATACCTATGAAAACTCTTCGCACACTGACCGCATCAGCATTTATCCTCGTGGCATCCACTGGTTTCGTATTTGCTCACGGCGGGGGCGGCGATTGCTGCAAAACCAAAGGCGCAAGTGCAAAAAAAGCCTGCTGCACGACCGAAAAATCATCGGCTAAGATCGAGAAAAAAGTGGATACAAAAACAACAGCAAAAAAATAACCTTGCTGAAGATTTGCTAAAAAAACGAGGCTGTTTCACACATGAAACAGCCTCGTTTTTTTATTCTTTAACGCTCACGCAACTCATTCTACAGCTATAACAAAGCCTTCCAGATATACTCTTTCACCGCATCAGCATTGATGCGCTCTTGCTGCATAGAATCTCGATGACGGACGGTTACGGTGTTGTCCGTGAGGGAATCACCATCTACCGTCAAGCAGAACGGTGTTCCAATCTCGTCTTGACGACGATAGCGACGACCAACCGCGCCAGATTCATCGTAATCCACTTTGAAGGATTTTTGCAAATCACGATAGAGTTTATCCGCAAACTCTGGCATTCCATCTTTTTTCACAAGCGGGAACACAGCAGCTTTCACCGGCGCAAGGCGTGGATGAAACCGCAGCACTGTCCGCTCTTCACCTTCGCCAGCCCCGCCTTCTTCATTTGCTGCATTTTTTACTTTTTCTACATCGTATGCATTGCAAAGAAATGCCATGAACGACCGCGATGCCCCAACGGAAGTTTCAATCACATATGGAACAAAGCGTTCTTTCGTCACTGTGTCAATGTATTCGAGCTTTTTGCCGGAAAATTTTTCATGATTACTCAAATCAAAATCCGTCCGCGAGTGAATACCTTCCACCTCACCCCAGCCAAACGGGAACATGAACTCAATATCCGCCGCCGCCGCCGCGTAGTGCGCCAGTTTGTCGTGCGGCTTCAAACGCAGCGATTCACGTTTCATTCCAAGGTTCAAAAACCACTGCAACCGCTCCTCACGCCAACGCTCGAACTGTTCGCCTTCGGTACCGGGTTTGATAAAATATTGCATCTCCATCTGCTCAAACTCGCGGGTGCGGAACAGGAAATATTTGGTGTTGATTTCGTTGCGGAACGCCTTGCCGATTTGCGCGATGCCAAACGGAACCTTTTGACGCGAGGACTCCATTACATTTTTGAAATTCACAAAGATACCTTGTGCGGTTTCGGGGCGTAGATACACAACGCTATTGGTATCCTCGACTGGACCAACAAATGTTTTGAACATCAGATTGAAGTACCGTACTGGTGTCCAATCTTTTGTGCCGCTCACAGGGTCGGTGATTTCTTCCTCGACGATGATGTTGTAGAAATCTTCCGGCTCACGCGCGGCTGCCAGTCTTGCTGCAACGTGTTGTGCTTTTTGCGTTTTGCCATTTTTTTCGAGTTTAGCAATATAATCTTCGATAAGCGTGTCAGCACGGTAACGCCCTTTGCTTTGTTTGTTGTCAATCATCGGGTCAGTAAAATTCGCCACGTGTCCGCTTGCTTCCCATACGCGCGGGTGCATCAGAATAGACGCATCCACACCCTCGATGTCGTCGCGGTAGGTCATTGCCTTCCACCATTCTTCTTTAAGGTTTTTTAGCAGTTCTACGCCGAGCGGACCGTAATCCCAGCAGCCGTTCAAACCGCCATAAATTTCTGATGATTGAAACACGAAGCCACGCCGTTTTGCCAGCGATACGATAACGTCAAGTGTTGATTGTTGTGCCATGCTGTATGCAAAAATGTTAGAATGTGAGTAAGGTACGTTCGGATACGTTTGCAAAAATACAAAACGGCAGCTTCATATCACTATGAAACTGCCGTTGATTGTTTACCTACGCGGATAGCTTTTATTGAGAGCCGCGCTCTATTGATTGATTAGCGTTTGATAATCTTCTCAACCCAACGGCGCGAACCGTCGTTGACTTCAAGGAGGTATGCACCCACAGGCAGGCTATTGAGTTCAAGCTGTTTCCGATACTGACCCGGATAAACCTGTTCACTCAGATTGATAAAGCGCTGACCCGTCATATTCAAGAGCATGACGTTGAGCGTCATCGGGCGATCAACCGCCACGTCGAGCAATAACATATCCACCGTTGGATTCGGATATGCTTGAACACCAACGAGTGGGTTGCTCAGACGGACACTAAGCAGCGGATTATAACGAATCGTAATCGGCGAAGTTGCAGATTGCCCATCAGGGTTTACCACTATAAACGGTGTGGAAGCACCGTTGGAACCTGAGTTGATATTGGTATTCACATTTCCCGGAACCAGGACAAGAACTGCTGTTGAACTCACTTGTACAACTGGTAAAGCAATCAAACCGGCCGTGGTCGTACTCAAGAATACTGTAGCACCCGTCGCGAAGTTTTGACCGCTAACTGTCACAGCAAATGCCCGTGCGCTTGCCGTGGTTGAACTTGGATTCAACGTAGAAATGCTCGGAGCTGGAAGGGGAGCGTCAATTTCTACAGTTGCAACAGTAACTTGACCATCGGGGTTGAGAATGCCAATACCCAATGTTGCCGCAGTAGTCTGCGCTGGAACAAACACTATCACTCTTGTACTATCTACAACACGGTACTGAATATTCACTGGCACCAGACCAGTCACGGGGTCATAAAAATCAGCCAGCGCTATTGCAGTAGCATTCGTAGAAAAATTAGAGCCATTAAGAACAACACTAAATGCCCGTGAACTTGCCGTCGTTACAGATGGCGCGTAGTTGCTAATCATTGGCGGAGGTCCGAGTGGAATATTCGGACGAATCGTGAATATCGAACCAAAGGATTGCCCATCTGGATTCACCAATTCCACGCGCGGGAAGCCCTCTGTGGTCAACAAAGAAGCCGGAATTTGGGCGACAATCTTCGTGGAGCCACTCGTTGTGGTAATCGGGATTAAGACACCACCAAAAAACAACCGTGCGCCAAACGCAAAACGCGAACCGTTCACCGTCAACGTCAAGCCCGGTACGCCAGCTGTTGTGGATACTGGGCTGATGGAGCTAATGTTCGGACGTAACGCACCAGCAACTTGTATTGTTGCTTCTGTAAACTTACCATCACTATTTGTAAAGCGAATAATGTTGGCTGATGTTGTTATGTTAAACGATGGCGGTACTTCAATCGAAACCTGAGAAACACCCTGCGACGACGATGTGGAAGCTATAAGGCGTGCAAGCGAACCATTGATTCTGACCGTGGAGAAGTTTGTAAAGAATCCTGTCCCAATAATTCCAAGCGTAAATGGTTGACCACTTGCCGTTGTTGAGCTCGGAGTCAGTGCCGTAATTTGTGGTGCAGCCGTCGGAAAGACCGTAAGTTGAGCTGTTGTGCCGACAGCAGCCGTATTGTTGGTTACGATAATCGTCAACGTTCTTTCAGCAGAACGAGCAATGCCGGGAACGGTCACACGAATCTGTCCAGACAGAATGTTTGTTGTTGTTGCGGTGATTCTAAACGAATTTGTTGTTACATAGACGGTTGACGTAGTAACAAAATTTCCACCGCTAATCGTCAGTGTAAAGTCATCACTGCCCGCTGTAAGCGGCGCTGGATTCGAGAGGATGGATGTGATAAAAGGTGCAGGGATAGGCGTTGGTGGCAGCGGAGGCACAGAAGCCACAAAGAACCGCGTTCCAGTGGTATCGGTCGCTAATGCCGTTGTGCCCGTTGTTGTCAATGAAAAGCTGTTCGCAAGTCCAGTGGTCGGTGTAGCAATTGATGATGGACCTGATACGTACGCCGTACCGTTCCAACGAGAGAGATATGCCTTTGAGTTATCAAACTTACCGACGGCATCAATGGAATTCCACTGTGTCGTTACCGACATCGCTGTTGTTGCACCACTACCCTGGGACAAAACCCATTCAAGATTTACGCGGTCAGCATACGAAGAAGCATTGTTTGTTATACCCGTTTTTACACGAGCAGAGAACGCCGTATTCACAACACTCGTGTTGATGATTGTTACTGGCGAATATGTCGTCGCGTTTGTACCAATGGGGAACAGATATGTAGTTGGAATAACGACCGACGCATTGCTAATGGAAACAGTGCCAGCGCTATTGGTCACAAAAAATGCTGTGGAAGAAGCACTCACAATGGAACCAACGATAATATTGCTCCCACTGAGCGTCAAAGTGCTTGCACCACCTCCAAAGTCGAACGACCCCGCGGGATTCATTGTTAGATTACCATTCAATGAAAGCGATCCCGACAATGCAATACGACCTGCAAAGTTTTGGAAGAATGCGCCTGGCAATACACTCCCATTAAAACCAGTACCAAGTTGAACACGCGCCAAATTATTTCCCGAAACAAATACACCCGTACCTGTAAAGGAATTTGCCACCGTGTTATTAAGTGAAAATACCTGATTTGCCGGAACAGTCAGGTTACCGCCCAATGTCAATCCACCGATGGAAGAAATGCTTGCTGAGTTGCTTAACGACATCGCACTGCTTGTTCGCAATGTACCACTAAACGGGTTTGCAAGATTCGTCGGAACTACACCAACGTTAGCACCCGCAGCAAGAAGAAGCGTTCCAAGGCGGCTTATGCCTTGAATCTGACCAGCACCCGTCAACGCTGCCGCTGCCGTACCGTTGAGCGTAAGCGTCGTATTATCTGCAATTGTTATGGTGCCACCTAAATTGAGAACACTGACCGTTGCCATTGTCAGACTTGATGTTAATGTCATTGCAGACTGAATTGCAAGCGTGCCCTCATACTCGTTCGTTGTTCCTGTACCACCACCGCCAAAGCGGTTGCCTGGAAGTTGGCTATTGTTAAAATTCATTGCTAAGGTAACAACTGCCGTGGTATTTGCTCCTTTGAATCTGCCCGTACCAGTTAACGAATTTGCAACCGTGTTTGTTAGTGTGAGGTTGGTTCCTGCCGGAACCGTTACCGTCCCTTGTAAATTGAACGACGCTGGCGATGAAATCGCGGCTACCGATGGAAATGATAGAGCATTTGCAAGAGATAGTGTACCCGCAAAACCCGATGCGATACGACCCTG
>JANYIG010000257.1 GCA_025358765.1 Candidatus Kapaibacterium sp. | reverse complement strand
AACGGAGATACTCAAGTTTTGCATCTGCTTGGTGTACGATGGCTCTATGCTTTATCAACCGTGTTTTGACAACCATCAAGAATTCATCGGGGTCAAAGGGTTTGATAATGTAGTCATCGGCACCAATATTCATCCCTTGACGAATATCCGATTTGCTGGCTTTAGCAGACATAAACAAAAAAGGGATTGCCGCGGTCGGCGCGTACCGACGAACCTCCGTAAGCACCTCGTATCCGCTCATTTCCGGCATCATAACGTCCGAAACAACTAAGTCCGGCATACTTCGTTTGATAAGCTCCAACCCCTCGCGCCCATTCTCTGCCGCAAGCACCGAGTATCCCTCACTCGTGAGGGCATAGACAACCTGCTTACGGATGATGCTTTCATCTTCGATAACGACAATCGTCGCTGTTTCGCTCATTGGTGAACCCTCTTGACGCATTGCTTCATCCAAATAGTGGTAATTGAACTTGAATTGTAGTCCCCTCGTTCAGCACACTTTCAACCTCAATGCTTCCCGCTTGCAAATCTACAGCATTTTTTACAATAGTCATACCAAGTCCCGTTCCCTGAATAGTCGCAACGTTGTCTGAACGATAAAATGGTTCAAACAGCCGTTCTTGGTCTTCGGGTCTCATACCAACACCATTATCACGCACGGTAAATACAACATTGTCGGAAACGCGCCGCACCAAAAACTCTACCACACTTCCATTGGAAGAGTATTTACAGGCATTAGAAAGCAAATTGATGAGAATATGCTGGAGCAATTTACTATCCATTTTTGCATTCCCAAAATTACCTTCTATTGAATACGCAATCACGCTGGATTCATGGCTAAGTTTGATACTTTCCACAATGCGATTGCACAATGACGAAAGGTCGAGTAATTCTGGATGCCATTCCATTTTGCCCGCCTCCGACTGTGCGATGGACAAAATATCATTCACCATCATTGTTAAACGCTCAACGGACGAAGTAATATCATTCAAATACTCATTTTGCATTGCTATCGGCATTTTGTCGCGCTGTTTTCCTAATATTTTTGCAGCGCCTAAAATCCCCGTGAGCGGTGTCCGAAACTCATGCGAAACAAGCGACACAAAACGATTTTTCATTTCGTTCAATTCTTTTTCTTTTTGTAGTTTTTCCTTGAGAGCCTGTTCCGTTTCTTTCATTTTTGTGATGAGTGTATGAATAATAAAATATTCGTGAATAGCACCTTGTTCATCGAACATGGGTACCACAGTCGTATCTGTCCAAAAATATAAGCCGTTTTTGGTAGCATACCGTATTTCACCATTCCAAAGCCCACCCTGCCTCGTTGATAATAATAATTGCTGTAAAAATTCATCGCTGTGATAATGAGAATTGAGTAGTTCGTGCGAAGCGCCAATAAGTTCATCCGAGGAATACCCACAAACTTCACAGAATTTCTGATTGACTTCCGTTAGCACAAAATTACGATTAGTGACAGAAATCATCGCATGTTTGCCAATTGCCTCTTGAAGGTCGTTCGAACGCTGGAGCGCCAGCCGCAGCGACCGCTCGGTTTCTTTGCGAGACCGCAAATCACGCAAGGTTGTTGATAAAAATGCTTGCTTGCCATTGTCCCCCATATGCAACGTGATAAGCTGAGAGACGGGAATTTCTTCGCCTTTGCTATCAATGATTGCCGTTTCGCCTTCCCATGAACCATTTTTCATCACCGTCGGGATAGCTTCCGTTCGCAACAGGTTCATAGCCCACGAAGGATGAATATCACTTATATTATCATATCGTTGATGGTAGTTTTTTTCAATATTTAAAAGTTTTTTCATTGCCACATTGACAAATTGCACCTCCCCTTCTAAGGTTGCATAGCTGATATAATCAGGGCTTTGCTCCAATATCTGGGTTAGTTTCCGTACCTCTTCTTCGGCACGTTTGCGTTTGTTGATGTTCCGGGCGAGTACCAGAACTTGGTCACTTCCGTAGCAGACTGAACGCGCCTCGTAATACTCCAATCCTTTTGATGTTATGATAGAATATTCAAAAGTCTGCATTACGCAAGACTCCAATGTTGCAACAATGGCTTGTAATGTTTTAGTAATCACTTCTTTCGGCATTGGTAATGCACGTAAGTGTTTGCCTAAAAACTGCTCTGGCGGAAGTAACAGAGTATCAAGTTCATGCGCTTCATAATCAAGAAACACACCATCTTTGTCAAATACAAAGATAAAATCGGGCAATGCGGCAATAAGCGCACGACTGCGGCGTTCACTTTGGCGCACAAGCTCTTCCATATTCTTTTGTTCACTGATATCTGCGGCAGAGCCAATAATCTCAAGCACCTTTCCACCCTCGAAGATAGGAACAAGTGTTATATAATAATATAACTCATTGATCATTGTTTCAATTTTCGTCACCATTCCTTGCCATGCTTGCTGATACGGGAGTCTGAGTTCATGAGCGACCTCAGCTCCAAATGCCTCGGCGAGAGTTCTCCCTTTTATCACCTCTGTTGTGCCACCA
Source organism: Candidatus Kapaibacterium sp. (assembly GCA_025358765.1). Taxonomy (GTDB): domain Bacteria; phylum Bacteroidota; class Ignavibacteria; order Kapaibacteriales; family UBA4661; genus JANYIG01. The sequence continues at coordinate 221 of JANYIG010000257.1, read as the reverse complement.
AGTTGGTGGGCAAGCTGCCCTTCGTTCATCAAAAAAACAAACTCATCGTCATCACGTTTACAAACCTTAAAAATTGAGTTTTCTTGATTACTAATCGTCCGCTTAAAGTCTGCAAGCAGGTGTTCACGGTCTTTGAGCGCTTGTTGAATATCGGTTATATCTTGCACAACAGTGTACAGCCTTGCAACAACATCTTGAAAAAGAATGGGTACAATAGTTAC
>JANYIG010000221.1 GCA_025358765.1 Candidatus Kapaibacterium sp. | reverse complement strand
ATCTACAAGCGTTGGAATCAGATGAAATATATTCCATATGCTATTGCGACGTTTGTCGCGTGTGCCATGATTGCGCTTTTACCTGCAAACAGTGAATTATTGGACAGAGATACGAATCCCCAAAAGCTCAAAGGAACCAGTAAAGAAGAGGTTGTCAGTGCCGTGACGAGTATTAGTAATTTTTCGCGTGTTGGTCAAAACGATAGGTTCGATTTTTGGAGCATGTCCAGACGAATGATGTTCGAGAAGTCTTCGCGTGACAAATATGAGCATCCCCTTGGCGTACCCGGCTGGATATTTGGTTTAGGCTTAAATCAATTCCCTTTATATGTGCCAACGTATGCAAACATCTTGCATAATCTCGGTGCAGAGATTCACAATGATTGGATACAATCGTTCGTTGAACTCGGACCTATTGGTTTTATCGGCTGGAACGGATTCATGTTTGCGCTTTTGTATTATGCGTTGCGTGATTCTCGTAAAAATAGTTTGATGCTGGCGGGTGTGGGCGGAATTTTAGCATGGGTTTTTGCAACACAAACGGACTTTTTGACACCACGCGTATATGGCGCAGTATGGGTTGGCGGGATGGCAGCGATTATTAGCGGCGAATCCGAAGCGGGGGCGATACTCACCATTCGCAAGATGCCTTGGAGTCCCTATATTCGCAAGATTGCAGGTCTGTTTTTTGTTTGGTTAGCATTTGCTTGGGGTGTTACGATGTGGGGCGATCGCCAGATTTATATTATGCTGACCAAAGGTGAGCCGGTGGATGTGGTAATTGACCGAATTTTTAACAAAAATAATTGGAATGCCTATCAGCATGGCATCGGTAAATACTTGATTTTTAGCCCTGTCTCGGATATGTCGCGAGCATTAGGCAATCAAATTGATAAATACATTGCCGAAGGAAATGTGGCAGCTGCAAAACCGCTGTACGAACAGCAAAAAAAGGTGGTTGAGCAACTGTTAGTGATGCACCCAACGAGCTATGCGTTCTACGGCAACATGGCGGACATCAATTATCGTCAAGGCAACCCCGAAGAGGCGCTTAAATACACAAAGATGTTTTTGGAGCTCAAACCTGATGATTGGAATACGTTTTTGTATTGCGCTCAGATTCAGCTTGACCTCAAAGACAGCCTTGGAGCCGCTCGTTCCATCTATCGTGCCGTGCAAATAGCTCCACAACAGGGTCTCACGCAGATTTTCTGGCAAGAACGTATTACGCCAAAAACACAGCATGAAATCATTCAGATTATGGAGTCCGAGCAAGCGGCAGCACCAAAGACGACAACCGCATCGCCAGAGCAATTCAAACAGGCTCCAAATAAATAAAGACGAGGTTATCAGCGGTGAACAATAGTCGTCGAAAAAGAACATCACGGTTCCCGCATTAAAAAACTCCTTCAGACAGGTTTATCATTACGGTGAACCTGTCTGATTTTTTATGGTTGTGTGGAATAGGCGCATAGAAGGCATCTTGTCTATTTCTGTCGTCTCTCTTTATGGGTTCTTTATGGTGCAGCCGAATCCTTATCTCAAACAGGCGCAGAACACGCCTACGGCGTTAAAGCAAGCGCTGCGCTTAGACATGATGGCACGACGCAAGGAATTGTCGTCGGAAGAGCGTGCGATTGCCGCGTTTCGTATCACAGAGTCATTGTCCGAGTTGCCAGAGTTTCAGCAAGCAAATTTTGTTCATATTTACTGCTCGTTTGGCGCAGAGGTCTCTTCGGGTGAAATTTTGGATTTGGCGTTTCGCACCCGCAAACGTATCCTCGTGCCAATAACGCCTGTGCCTAAGCATTATCGCGACAACGACGAGGCGGATAAAACGCTGTTACACACAGAGATTAACAACGAACAATCCTTTGGATACGACCGCTATGGTATTCCCGTGCCTTTACCGCCCGACGACGCTCTGTGGCTTGAATATTGCAAACCGACGGAGCTTTTTACGCTCGCAGATTGTATTATCGTTCCGCTTATTGCATTCGACGCAACGTGCCATAGAATCGGCTACGGAGGCGGTTTTTATGACCGTTTTCTTTCGGCGTTCGATGCCGTGCAGTGCGTGAAAATTGGTGTTGCTTTCGAGTGCCAGCACGTGGAATGTATTCCGAAAGAGCCACACGACGAACCACTTTCGCTCGTCATTACTGAAAAAGCCGTGTATAGACGGTCTCTGTAAACTTATCCTTAAACGCATCGCGTTTCTCCTATGGATTCAACCGATTCTGCCCAACAAATCAAGCCCCAAGCTCCTCAGCAACAAGCCGTAGCTCTTATTATACCCGTTCTTGCAAGCATTAGCATTGTTCATCTACTCAACGACGTGATGCAAGCAGTGATTCCCGCTATGTTTCCCATGCTTCAGCAAACTTTGCACCTATCCTACGGTCAGCTTGGGATGATTGCCTTTGCCAATAATATTACGGCTTCGATTATGCAGCCGTTTATTGGTTGGTACACGGACAAAAAGCCGCAACCGTTTTTGTTGCTTGCGGGAATGGGAAGTACGCTTGTAGGGATGGCGTTGTTGGCTGTTTCTGGGACATTAGGGCTTATTGTTGTTGCTGTGATGCTCGTTGGTCTTGGATCGGCAGTATTTCATCCCGAAGGTTCAAGGATTGTGTCGCTTTCGTCCGGCGGCAAACCCGGATTAGCACAATCGGTCTTTCAAGTGGGTGGTAATGCTGGGCAGTCGCTTGCGCCATTGATGACGATTATCGTGTTTGCGCCGCTTGGACAGTTTGGTGCAATGTGGTTCGTGGGTGTAGCTGCGGTTGCACTTTGCATTTTGTATTTTCTCGCTCATTGGTACAAAGAACATGTTCCGATGTTGAAACGTCGTGCCGCTTCTGCCGCAAACATCCAGCGAACACCAGAACAACAGCGTCGCATCCGCACGGCAGTTGTGCTGATTGTATTCTTAAGTTTTGCGCGAAGCTGGTTCATTGCAGGCATTGGCAACTTTTACGCACTATTCCAGATGAAGACGTTTGGTACGTCGCTGGCGGTGGCGCAATCTCACACGTTTGTGTTTTTATTGGCAGGTGCAGTCGGAACACTTTTTGGTGGACCGCTTGCAGACCGTTTTGGCAAGAAAAATATTCTCATTTTTTCTATACTCGGTTGCGCTCCATTTGCACTTTTTGTACCGTTTGTGGGCAATGCACTTTCATATGTACTCTTGGCATTGTCAGGCTTTGCGATTTTGACAGGTTTTTCCGTAGCATTGATTTACGCATTGGACTTACTTCCGGGCAAAACCGGTACGGTGTCAGGATTGATGTTCGGTTTGGCATTCGGTATGGGAGCGCTTGGGGCGGTGGCGCTTGGTAATTTTGCGGACGCGGTGGGCATTCGCACGATGATGATTGTGTGTTGCGCGTTACCGTTCATCGGCTTACTATCGTTTTTGCTGCCGGATGATACCACCATTCGCCAATGGAATAAAGTAGCGTAAAGCGCGATATTAAAACGCATTCACAAGATGCCGAATTTCTGGTGGATTTTTGTACAGTTCAATCGCAATCACATCAAAGCGGCATTCGCGGTCAGTAATGCCGTTGACGTACAAGTAGCCCTCTGCCACGCGGCGGAGGGTTTTTTGTTTCGAGTGTGTAACGGCTTCTTCCGGTGTACCGTAAGCGCTGGATTTGCGTGATTTTACTTCTACAAACACCAGAACATTACCGTCGGTGGCAATGAGGTCAATTTCGCCCGTTTTGCCAAAGTGAAAATTGCGTTTAATAATCTGCAAGCCTTTGGCTTCAAGGAACCGTGCAGCAAGCGCTTCACCGCTTGTTCCTTCGGCACGGAGGTTACGAGGCGTGATTGGCATAGAGTTTTTTTTGTTTTTTTATTGGAATAAAACCGTCCGTCCGTATCTTGTTTGACGGTAAGTGTAAAAGAAATATTTTTGCGGTACATTTTGTGCAAGCGTAATCAAGTGCAACGAAGCCTAACCAACACCAAAACTACCAAACGACACAACGAATGATAGCTCAACTGCGCGGAACAATTGTGACAAAATCACCGCTTGAACTCGTGATAGATTGCGGCGGCGTGGGTTATCTGGTTGCGGTGTCGTCCGTGACTTCGGAGAAACTGCCGGCAGCCGGCGAAGCCGCAACGGTGCTGACCATGATGATTGTCCGCGAAGATGCGATGCAGTTGTTTGGGTTTCATAGCGATGCGGAACGTGAGGTCTTCAAGCTGCTTATTTCGATAAGCGGTATCGGTCCGAAAATCGCCATCGCCGTGCTTTCTGCTATCAATATCGCGGAACTGCGCGACGTGATTATGCGGAGTGACCTTTTGCGGTTGCAAAAACTACCGGGCGTGGGCAAAAAGACCGCAGAGCGCATCATTGTTGAACTGCGGGACAAAATTGTTTCCGTCGAAGGCGCTGAGGGTTCGCAACAAGAGTTGCTCGACACTGCAACAAAGAGGGATGTACGCGACGAAACGCTGGCTGCCATGACCACGCTTGGCTACCCGCGAGCGTTGGCGGACAAGGCGATTCGTCAAGCACTTACTGCCGAACCGCAGACCGTGTTTTCGTCGGAGCAACTGCTTCGCAAAGCGCTTCGCCTTATTGCTCGATAATTACCCCATAATTGTTCGATGATGGTGAAGCTCACTATTTGACTGTATTTCATCACGGTATTTTTCTTCATAATGCCACAAAAACGACTTTTCTTTACCATTTTTTGCGCCATAGCTGCGCTGCTTGTAGCAGAAATACTCTGCTCTGGTGAATCTATTGCTCAACCAACCACCAAACAAGAGTCTTCCAAACAGTCCGACCAAAATCAACCGACTGTTCGTCGCCGAAGCACCGTCGTTTCTACGTCTGAAGGAACGGAGTTTTGGGTATGTTTCGAGAAAAACTCATTCACAGAACCCAGCAAAGATGCTGGGGCAAAACGGTCAACAAGCCCCGAAGCTATCACGCTTGAATTATTTTTGTCCGCAGGCGAGACCGCACGGGTTACGATTGAGATTGACGGTTTACTTTTTAAACGTACTGTGACAGTTCGCGGGGGAACGGTGGAAAATGTACATATTGATACTGCCGCGCAGATTCGTTCGTCTGAACGTGCGGAGCGGCTTGCAGTACACGTCACGTCCGATAAGCCGATTGGGCTGTATGGCTTAAATCACCGTTTTATGACTACCGATACGTACTTGGGGCTTCCTGTCACGGCTTTAGGGCAAGAGTATCGCGTTATTTCATACGACAAACTCCGCGATGACCCGCTTCTTATTTCCCAATTTGCTGTGATCGCCACACAAGATAGCACTTCTGTTACCATTAACCCAACTACGCCAACATTTGGTGGTAGCCCCAAAGGCGTTCCGTTTACCGTAATGCTCAAAAAAGGTGACGTTTATCAAGTTATTGCAGCGCCCGGACGCAAATACGGCAAGGCGGATTTGACGGGGACGCTCGTACAATCAAACAAAAAAATCGCCGTGTTCGGCAGCCATAGCGGTGCGTACATCCCACAAAATGAGAAAAAGGGGTACAACCATCTTGTAGAACAGCTTCCGCCAGTAAATTTTTGGGGGCGGCATTATTACGTTGGGACGCTTTCGGGCTGTACGCGTTCGGTATTTCGAGTGCTGGCGGCAGAGAACACCACGAAAGTTTTTGCGAATGGACAGCTTGTTGCTACTTTGGCTGCGGGAGAGTTTTACGAAGACACTAATGCCGAAGACAATATTCAAATCAGCGCAGACAAGCGAATTTTGGTCGCGCAGTATTCTATCGGCTACGAAAACGGGCAAGGCAAGGATTTACGCGATTCCATCGGCGACCCGATGATGCTCTTGCTCACGCCCACACAACAATTTATCAAAAAATATCGCATTGCTACACCCGTTCGCGGACAGTGGAATCACTATTTTAACCTTGTGGTTCCGCGTCAGGCGGCTCATACATTGCGTTTTAATGGAAAAGCTGTCAATATGGACTTGTTCAAACCTTTTGGGGAAAGCCGTTACACGATAGCGCAATTGGAAGTACCCTACGGAACGCATTTGGTCGAGTGTGAAGAGCCGTTCGGTTTGTACAGTTACGGTTTTGGTTATGACCAGAATAGTTATGATGCCTATGGGAATATGGGTGGTCAGTCGTTTATTGAAATGGTTGCAGTGAAAGATTCCTTGCCGCCGATGGCAGATGCAACCACGCTTGGTAGCGGTAAAGTGGGTGGACGGGTTTTTATTCGGGATGACCGTGAAGACGACAGAGGCTTAAAATCGCTGAAAATTCTTCGGTCTGAAGGTTTTTCTCTTTCTGAACCTTCGGTTAGTGCCGGAGCACCGCAAGTAGAATTATTGATTATTCCTCCAAAACCCCTCGAAAACGGGCGGGCACTCGTGGAAGCCGCCGATGTAGCGGGAAATAAAACGTTGTTCACGGTATGCTACGTCGCCGATGGAACGGGAAGTGGTTTTGTGTCGGTGCAAGAAGGGGATAACCCAGCGTGTCCAAGCCCATCCTCGTGGTTTGTGGGCGTGTTTGGTTCACTTACGCTCAGTAGTAATAGTGCGAGTTTCGGCTCCATAGGTGCATTGGATGGGCTTGGTGGAACGTTTACGGATGTTCAATCAAGCACTATTGCGTTGTCTGCGGGTGGCGTAGTCGTAGGACGCAAACTTACGTCGAAACTGAGCGCCACAGCACGCCTTGCGTTGGAGGGTTTTCCCGGAACAGTGCGTGCGTCGGACAAACGGAATTTGGAAATATTAGACACTGCGAAGGTTCCGCCGCGAACTGTACCGTTTCAAGAATCAAGCACGGTTTCGCTCAACAATCAATATTTGTCATTGGGCGTAGCTGCAGAGTGGTCGCTCACGAATAATTTGTATGCCCTGCTTGGCTTGAAAGCCTCGCTCGCGCTGAGTAGGACGGTAACGCTCAAACGTCAGATTTTGCAGCCCGCAACTTTTGCATATTCAGACACAAAATCAAACGAACGCACGGAATTTAATGGTGACGTGGATGCCTTACAAACGCTCATTCCTTCGGTGATGATAGGTTTTGGTGTGGAGGTTCCCGTGTGGCGGCAATTCTCGTTTTGCGGGGAGTTCTTGTATTCAGCCCCGTTTGGTGGGATTATTTCGGGCGGAGACTGGACGGTGAGTCAACTTGTGCTGAATGTGGGCGTGAGGATGAAGCTATGAGTAGTGTTTCAGGTGTGAAAATATTCCGCAAAATAGTCGCCGTGCTGGAAAAAGACGTTAAAAGTGAACTCAAAACGCGTTATGCATTGAACGCTATGCTCATGTTCGTTCTCACCACTGTTTCGATGATTGCTTTTGCGACGGCAGACGAAAAGCTCACAAACGGCTTGGCAGCAGGAATCTTATGGATAATTTTGTTTTTCAGCGCCATGATGGGGTTATCGAAAAGTTTTGTTGCGGAAGAAGAGCGCGGAACAATCTTGCTTCTCCAGCTTACCAGCACCGGAACAGCCGTTTATTTCGGTAAACTGCTGTTTAATGTGCTACTCACCATGATTCTATATGGGTTGGCGGTGATGATGTTCTTTTTTTTCGTGAATGGTGTTGTTATTAAATCTCCGGCAGTGTTTTGGACAAGTTTTTTGCTCGGAAGCGTTGCTACTGCCAGCGCCACAACGATTATAGCTGCCATTATTGCCAAAGCTAACACTAAAGGCGCATTATTTCCCGTGCTGTCTTTTCCCGTATTGCTGCCGCTTATCCTTTCCGGCGTAGAAACCACCTACCAAGCGCTTTCCGGCGTTGCGTTCGAGCAGGCAAGGAACAATTTCCAAATCATTGGTTCGTACATCGTGGTCGTGGTCACGGTGTCGTTTTTGTTGTTCGATTTTGTGTGGAAAGAGTAACGAGCGAATTACTCTATACCCGTTACACCACCTGTCGTTCCAACCAGTTCGCCGCATCGTGAACAACTGCCTCCACGCAACCCGCATCAAAAGGCGATTTTAAATGCGCCGATGCGACTATTTCAAGAAATGACTGGCTTCCACCGACTTTGCAGATATGCACATAATCCGCAAACGCCGTCGAGTCGCCCTTCTCGGAACGTTGCCAGAACTGCAATGCACAGACTTGCGCCAGCGCATAGTCAATATAATAAAACGGATAAAGGTAGATATGGAGTTGTGTTTGCCAAAATCTACCCGATTCGTTGAATGGCATAATTTCATATTTGCGCCACGGTAGATAGATGCTTTCAAGCCGCTTCCATTCAGCGTTGCGCTCGGCAGGTGCAGCATCGGGATGGGAATACACCCACTCTTGAAACTCGTCCACCGTGCAGGAATAGGGCAGAAACGTAAGTGCCTGCTCAAGATGCGAATAACGGAATTTCGCGGCTTTTTCGCCAAAAAACTTCTCCATCCAGCGCCACGTAAAAAGCTCCATGCCGAAGGAATGAATTTCACAGGCTTCCATTGTGGGCCATAAATTATCAAGAAGTTCGTGCTGTTGGCTGGAAGAATACACCTGAAACGCATGTCCCGCCTCGTGTGTAAGTACGGTGATGTCGCCCGCCGTGCCGTTGAAATTCGAGAAAATAAATGGCGTTCCATACATCGGGAAACTCGTACAATAGCCGCCCCGCGCCTTGTTTGGTCGCGTTGATAAGTCCATTAACTCTCGTTTGACCATCATATCAAAAAACGCCCCCGTTTCCGGCGAAAGCTCGCGGTACATGGTTTGTGCGTCTTGTACGATCGTTGCTTCATTCGCAATGGGTTGGGGATTGCCGTCCACAAAATGCAAACCTTCGTCGTGATACCGAAAATCACTATTTAATCCAAGCCTGTTGGATTGTGCCCTGTAGAGTTTTGCTGCTATCGGAACAACAACGTTTTGCACAATTGCTCGAAAACGAGCTACGTCCGTCGATGTATAATCAATCCGTCCCATCTGTGTGTACCGATATTCCACAAAACTTTTGAAACCCGTTGCTACGGCTATCTTGTGGCGTGTTTTCACAAGGTTATCATAGAGCGCGTCGAGGTTGTCGGCAATCCCCATCAAGTACGCCTGTTGTGCCTGAAGCGCTTCGTGTCTGGTCTGGCGGTCAGGGTCTTCCGCGAATTTACGAATTCCAGAAAGATTATAGGTTTCGCCACGAAATTCTATAGCGCCCTCCGCCAGAAGCGCCGTGTATGCTTGTCCGGCGTTTGCTTCTTCCACGAGTAATTCTTTAATTTCTGGTTTGAAGGTTTTCGCATTATTTTCCATCCGCAGCACAAACAATCGTCCAAACTCCTCTTCAATACTTGCACGGAGCGGGTGCGAAAGGATTCGTTTTACAACTTCTTCATTCCATTCGGTCACGTTCGGACCATTTTCGATAAAAAATTGGTGTTCGGTTTTTACATTTTCATCCTTCACATTTTGCTTAAAGCGTGTGTTGGCAATACTATCCATCGTTTCGTAGCGTGTGCGAAGGTCGTTCCACGTCAAAATTGCTTGTTTGCAGGCATCAAGGGTAGAAGCGGTCTCTAAGGCAATAAAAAGCGAATCATATTCACGATTGAGAACACTTAAATCGGGGCGAGCGTACGGTAGTTCGCTGAATGTGTACGAATTAGGCTGTATCATAGATGCTGACGTGTATTGGCGGAATTGTGAAATAAAACAACGAAAGAGAACGCCGCAAAAATAGCATGAAAACGTGAAACGGCGAGGTTTTTTTATTGAGGGATTTTGTTCGGGGCAATGAAATCTTCATCATGCTTTTTTCGTGATTTGTGTATATTGAAGGTATGATAAAATCCTCAATTCCGCGCCAATGCTTACCCCTTACCTGCCATCGTTGGGATGGCATCTTCTCACAGAGAAGGCTTATCTGGCTCGTTCTGCCGAAGGGAGAAGGCTGGGATGAGGGGGACGCAACTTTGTCTCAACGTTACCTCCAAATCAATATGACATTTGTTAGAATCCTTCGTATCTGCTGTTTATTGTGCTGCTTTATAGCCGCAATGCCGCACACACTCTACGCCCAACAAGCTATTACCGCGCCGGAGCAGGATTGCATCAATGCTTTGCCCGTGTGTGATTCGGTCTTTGTGCAAACCAATGCGTATCGCGGCGTGGGGCAGGTGAATGAATTGAATGGCGCTTCGTGCATCGGTGTGGAGCGTAATGCAGTGTGGTATAAAATTACCGTCGGCGCGGACGGCTTTTTGGGGTTTATGATTGAGCCACTTCGCCAGCGTGATGATTACGATTGGGCGGTGTATCGGTTGCCCTTTGGCGGCTCGTGTGCTGACATTGGCTCTGGGCAAGCAATCGAGGTTTCGTGTAATTTTTCTGATGGCTCTAAATTCCCTGTGCTTGCAGGGCGCACTGGTGCGAATGGCGGCAGTACCGAAACTCGTCAAGGTAGTCGTGGCAGCCCCTTCAACGACCGCATTCCCGTCAAAGCTGGTGAAACCTATTATCTGGTGATAACAAACTTCTCTGCTTCCAATGCAGGCTACCGACTGAGCTTCGGAGTTTCATCGGCGGGAGTCATTGGTACGGCTGATCCCGCGCCTCCTAAACTTGCAGCCGCAACCGTTGGCGAACAAGCTGGGGGAGCAGGTGGCGGGTGTTCGATTTCTTCTATCAATGCGATATTCTCGAAGTATGTGCGCTGTGCATCGGTGCAGCCGTCTGATTTTGTGTTGAGTGGTGCTGATGGGGTTCATACAATCACTACCATAGAATCCTCGCGTTGTGCGACTTCCGCGAACAACTTTGATTCTGCCTACACACTCACTGTCGCGCCGCCTGTAAGCGAATCCGGAACGTACACGCTTGCGCTTGCGGGCGTTGTGACGGATTTGTGCGGCAACAGCGTTATGACTGGTTCTACAAAATTCACCGTGAATTTCCCAAGTTTCCGACCCACCGTGTTTGGCGCACGGGAGTTTTGCGCTGGCGGAACGACTACGTTGGATGCTGGCGGTGGCTTTGTGTCGTATCGCTGGGTGAATAGCGTGGATAGCTCGAAGGTAATTTCCACCGAGCAAACAATCACCGTCAAAGAGCCGGGAACCTATACGGTGAACGTCCGCGATAAAAGCGGCTGTGCGGGGGCGGAATCGGTGACGGCAAGGTTGCGGACGGAGCCGATAGCACCAGTAATTTCTGGAACGCTCTTTGTCTGTGCAAACGGTTCAACTGTGCTGGATGCGGGGCAGGGTTTTACGAGTTACGATTGGTCAAACGGTGCAAAAACGCGGACAATTACGGTCACACAACCCGCAGCATACTCCGTGACCGTACGCGATGCGGGGAATTGTTCGGGAACGTCAACGGCAACGGTGCGTTTGAGCAATGGTCTTATTGTTTCGATTCGCGGGCAAACACAGTTTTGCGCGGGTGGCGGAGCATTTATGGATGCCGGAACCGTAGATGGTACAGGAATAGAGTTCTCGCAGTATCAATGGTTGTTCGGCGGCATAGAAATTCAAGGTTCTGAAGGGAAAGGGCGCTTTTTTACTGCCCGCCAGCCCGGACAATATGCCGTGCGTGTGGCGGTGAATGGTTGCACGGGTGAATCGTCGGCGATAAACATTGTACAGAACCAGCTTCCGCCAAAACCCACGATTACGCTGCATGGAAATATCCTCACCGCCCCAGAATCTGCGGGGTATCAATGGAAGAATGCGTCGGGAACGCCAATTTCAGGCGCTACGAGCCGTGATTTTTCGCCCTTGATAAGCGGCGGATACATTCTGACGGTGGTGAACGCTGCTGGTTGCGAGGCAAGTTCTGACGTTTTGGCATTCCAGCGCATCAATGCTGAAGCCGCTTTTGCGGTTGGTTCTGATTCTGCAAAACCCGGTGGATTGGTGGAAATACCGATTGTTTTGAGCAAGGCTGCACGATTGATGGAAAGCGGCGCGACGGGATTCGTCGTCACGCTCAAGTTTAATGCGCGGTTGCTTATTCCTGAACCCAATCAAACGGGTGTTTCCGACCGCGTGGCGAACAACGAACGTTTTGTGCGCGTCGCATTACCGATTCAACCCATTCAGCCGCTTCCGTCCGATATGCCCGGAACCATAGCCCGATTGCGGTTCACGGCAATGTTAGGGAACACAACGGCAACAGCGTTGGAGCTTGTAGATTTAGTTTCAATTCCGCCCAACGCAGTAATGGTAGGTGTTGGTGGGGTATCTGGCACGTTCACACTGACGGGTGTTTCCACCGAAGGAAGTATTCGTTTGATAGACGGTTTTGCGAAAATAGTGCTTACAAGTACACCAAATCCCGTGAGCGACGCTCTGACGCTAACGTACAGCCTACCGCAGCCCGAACAGATAAGCATTACCCTTGTGGATGCAATGGGCAAAGCTGTGACGGCAGCTCCATTACTGGCGCAAACGGTTCTAAGTGCTGGAACGCACGCGTTGACGGTAAAAACATCCGACCTGCCGCCGGGCGCATACTTTGTGCTACTTCAAACTCCCACATATTCTGTTACACAACCCATTATGGTGATGCGATGAATGTTCGTTATTGGTCGTTAGTCGGAAAGTGTTTGCAAACAGCACTCTTTCTGATGCTTGTTTTTTGTTCTCTGGCGCTTGTCAACTTGTATTCGCAGCCATCATTTGGTGTGTTTGGGCAAGCAGGATTTAATGTGCATAGCGCGGATTTTCGTGCATTGCCAACCGTTCCTAACTCATCGCCCGGCTTCAAAAATGGCTCTGGAATTGGCTTTGGGGGTGGAGTTTTTGTAGAACTACCGTTTGCCGAGCAATTTGGTATTGCGCTGCGTGCAAGTTATACGACATTAAACGGGACGCTCACCGCAAGCGAGAGTTATCCGATAAGCGTGGACGGGAGCCGCATTGATGCCACATCGGAGTTTACGATGAAAGCGAAAGTTGGAACCGTAGGCATAGAGCCGCTTTTGCGTTGGAAACCGTTTATTGATGCGGGTTTGAATATCTATGGGGGTGCCAGGGCTGCTTTTGCGGTGCGAAACCTGTTCGATCAAGACGAACAACTTGTTGAGCCAACGGGCAGAGCATTTTTTAGTAATGGCAATGGCAGTTTGAATCGTAGTCGTAATGCGGTGTTCAACGGAGCAATTCCCAATGCCTCGTCGTTACAAATTGGCGTGGTTACTGGAATGTGCTACAATATTCCTTTGACGTTTTTGGACAGCACACGAACTCTTGTGTTGTCGCCCGAAGTATTCTACACACTTGGTCTAACGCCGCTTGCAAACAACCTCACGTGGAGCGTCAATACGCTCCGTGGCGGTTTGGCATTCAAATACACACCGCAACCAGTTGAACAAGTATTACAGCCGCTACCATCCTTTCAAACGGCTTCCACTACGGGGCGTGCGTCAACAAAAACATTAAGCGGAGAGATTAGAGCGTATTCTTTGAACGAGGAGAATAGCCTTGAAGTACCAGTGGTGCTGATTCACGTGGAAGAGTTTATCTCGCGGCAGTTGTATCCGCTTGTGAACTACGTTTTTTTCGACCAACATTCGGCGGTAATACCAGCACGCTACAAACGCCTGTTTACGAGCGAGACAAGGTTTTTTGCCGAAAAAAACTTCTCGAACGCGGACAACTTGCAAGTGTATTACAATGTACTAAACGTGATTGGAAAGAGGATGCAAGCGAGTTCCAGCGCTACTATTACGTTAGTTGGATGTTTGGGTGAGGTTGGATTTGGACCCAATTCAGAAGAAAACGATCAGGCTCTTGCACGTCGTCGCGCCGAATCTGTGCAACAGTATTTACGCGATGTGTGGGGGATTCCCGTCACGCGGATGCTGGTGCAATCACGTGGATTACCCGAAAAACTATCCAATTCAAAAAACATCACCATCAATGCTGAGGAAAACAGGCGTGTGGAGATTGTTTCCAACGACTGGAACATCTTAAAGCCTGTTGTAGTGGGCGATACGCTCCGCGAAGCCACCACGCCCATGCTGAAATTCGTGATGCAAATGGCATCGGAGGCGGGTATTGCCAAATGGACAATCACTGCAAAGCAAGGAACAAAGCTGTTGCGGCAATTCAGCGCCATTGGGAACCCCGATCCGTATTTTTTGTGGAATCTCAGCCGTGACCGCCTGAATATACCACGTCTGGAAGAGCCACTTCGTTACAGTCTTGAGCTTGTGGATAACAACGGGCAGGAGATAGAAGCCACAGGCGCAATTCCCGTAGCACAAGTGACGATTGAAAAAAAACGCCAAAACCGCACGAACGACAAAGAATTGGACGTGTATCGTTTGATAAACTTCGATTTTGAGCGCCCCGAAGCCACGCAAGACCACCAACGCATTATGGATGAGTTCATCCGACCGAATGTCAAGCCAGAGTCTTCGGTGCAAGTGACGGGATATACGGACGCTTCCGGCGATGTCGTTACGAATCAACGCCTGTCGGAAGGGCGTGCTGAAGCCATTTCTACCGCATTGAACATTGGGCGACGCACCACCAAGGGTATGGGCAGTAAAGTGCCGCTGTATTCGTCGAACCTTCCCGAAGGGCGCTTGTATGCTCGTACCGTAGAGGTTCGTGTGGAAACGCCTGTGCAGTAGGATGGGATAGCTCTTGGGACTTTGTATGGTTTGAAGTTTAGATAAAATCTCGTAACTCGCATAAAACATGGCTCTTGTGTTTGCCCTCACCCAACCCTCTCCCAAAGGGAGAAGGCTTCAGAAGACATTGATTTTCTTTGTCTTCGCTCCTTCTCCCTTTGGGAGAAGGCG
>JANYIG010000204.1 GCA_025358765.1 Candidatus Kapaibacterium sp. | reverse complement strand
AGCTCATGACGCAGCGCCCGCAACGCCACTGCCGCCTCCGCTACTGTCTGCACTTGTTTCCGCGTTGGTTCTTGCGCCCATGGAAAGGTGTCGAACACCGAATCGGAGGTGTAGCGGAATGTACCTCCAAGAGTTGAACATTTGGCCACAAACCACTTAGCATGAACAATACTTTGCAGCACCCCGAATGTGTAATCATCAGCAAATGGAAAGACCGTACACATTGCGTTGGGGCGAATCGTGGTGCTGACAAACTCAAAAATATGTCGTTTCATAACCTGCGGACACGCGATGTAGCGCCCAAGCGGGGCAATGTGCGAGAGCATTTCATTTCTGCCGCGCCAAAATTTCCACCATTTTTTAAGATGGTTTTGTCGCGGACCAACCTCTTTACCGGACTGCTCGCGCTCTGCGTCGGCTTTTGCTTGCATCTCCGGCAAAACGTACTGTTGCACGTGCAGGAAGGCTTTGCCGTATTCTCTCGCGCTCAAAATGTCGTTGCAATGATTGAGGTCAATCGCGTAGCGTGACGGCTGCGAGCGGAAGGAACCAACAAGTTCATCGCCAATTAAGTAGGGATGCAGAACAGGCGCGGCTTTGATATCTTTTTTCATCTCTCGCGCCTCGTCAACACTCAGCAAAAAACCTTCGTGTCCGTGTGTTTGCCCTTGATAGCAGGCGTGGGCATTTGCGTTAGTGGCAAGCACCTGTGCGGTTGTAACGTCGGTTTCCTGCGAGAGCGAGGCAGAGATGCGGTCGAGCGCGTAGGTTTTCCAAGGACTTGTGGCGTGGTCGCCTGTTTGGAGCATGAGTGTTTTGGGAGCAGTGCATTCGGCTTCGGCGGGCGATTTTATCCAATTCACAATCGAAACGTGAACCGCCGCATCACCGCTCCACACCTGCGTTCCAACGGCATCGGTAATCACGCCGTCGTTTGCAACGATGTAATCCAAACCGCCTTCGCGCGAATAATTTTGCCGAATAGTGTTCGTGCCGACCAGCCCCGCGCGACCGCCCTGTGGCAGCTGTTCATGCGCCTTGCGAAACCAATACACGCAATAATCGGCGCGACCGGGAATGCTCGGATACGCCTCGCGCAGCCGTGCAACATAGTCCGCACCAAATTCTTGGGACATTTTATTTTTCGACTGAAACGGCGGATTGCCAATAATCGCGTCCGCTTCAGCCCACTTGGTAAAAAGCGCGTCGGCGCAGCGAATGTTGGCATCAAGGTTTTCAAGCGGCAGTGCGGCATCGGGGGCAAGGGCGGTTTGTTCGCCGCTTCGGAGCGTGGTTTCAGCTTCGGCAATGGCAAGTTCTTTGGCGAGCAGCAGCGTCACTTTCGCAAGTTCGGCGGCAAACTCACTTTTATCCATCCCAAAAAACTGGCGGACGCTCACGGTGGCGGCTTGTCCCATACTTTCGCGATGTGATTGCGAGAATAATGCTGAGTGTTTTGCCCACAGTTCGCGCTCTAAGCGTTTCATTTCGCGGTAGGCGACGTACAGGAAATTACCGCTGCCACAGGCGGGGTCGAGAACGCGGAATTTGGCGAGCGCATCGGCAAGTTCGCGGAGTTCGCGTGAGGTTTTTGCCGCGTCAATTCGGTCACGCCATGGGCGGGAAATGGTTGCAAGCACCACCTTTTGGATGTCTGCCTCGCTCGTGAAGTGCGCCCCGAGCACATGACGTTCGCCCGCATCCATACTTTGCTCGAGAAGCGTACCGAAGATGGCGGGGTTTACGCGGCTCCAGTCCTGACGTGCGGCAAATTGCAGGTTCCGAACGTGTCCTTGCTGAAGTTCGATAGGCTCAATCCGTGAAAACAAACCGCCGTTAAAATACTGCACCCCGCGAAAACGACCACCAAGAGCGGGTTCGGGGGAATTCATCTGCCGGAACAACCCGCCCAACGCATCGTAGGAATATGCGGCATTATTCTCGGATTCATTCACAATTTCGGAAAATAAATCATTGGGGAGCAAACCCAAATCTTCGGCAAACATAGCAAAAACGCATTGCAGCGTGAAGCGCTGCGCCTGCGGGCGAGGAATGTTCCACTTGATAAGATTGCGAAACATAACGGCAACGGATTCTGCTGCCTCGCGGGTAACTTCCACGCGGTTGTTATCGAAGCGCGGCGTTTTTTCGTCTTTCAGCATGAAACCGAACGCCGAAGCGCGTTCTGGCAATGTGTTGAGAGTAAGTCTGTCCATCGGCTCGTCGAGTTGCTGGTCGAAATCGTAAATCCAGAATTCCTCAAAATTGCAGAGCATGACGTAGCGCGGGCGGTACGGCACAAGGTGGAGCCAGTATTCAAACGCTTGTGCATAATGGTTATTGAGGTTCTCGCCACGTTTTTTCATTTCCACCAACAAGCCAGAACGCTTTGCTTCGGCATTTGGTCGCCAGACCAAATCGGCAAAGGACATGCTGGCACGTTTGCCATCATTTTTTTTGCGGATGCGCTCTTCGTATTCTGCGCCTGCTTCCTTTGCGCCATCCCAGCCAAAAGCGCGAAAAAAACGATCGAGAAAAATTTGTGCTTCGCCTTTTTCATCGCCGTGAATGTGTTTGCGCGTCCAGAGGACAAATTCAGATAATAATTGCATAGCAGAAATAAGGAACGAATGAGAAATGGAATGCGCCACAAATTGGTTCTCATTGGTTTCAGTCGGGAAAACCAGTTTTTAGAAAGAAAAATTGTGGCTATGAACTCCGGCTGTGGTTGGAATGACAAAACACTTCCAACTAAAACCAACGAGAACCCACAAATTATGTTTTTTTGCGGCATGAGCCGAAGAGAAAACAAAAACAGCTTCAAACTGCGAGCATTTGCTCAAGGTTTGAAGCTGTTTGTAGAGGTTTGTATGAGCGGAGTCGGCAATGTCTACAGCCAGCTGCATTGCACGTGCAAAAGGAACAGAGGCCAGGGTAATCGCATGAAAATTTATCATTTGCAGATATGAAAGAAAAAGCCCGACGGAGTGTGCAATGCACTCCGTCGGGCTTTTGTGTTGTTATGTGTCGTGCGGTAATAAACCTGTTTCCAATCACTTTGCAAGTATGACTTTGTCGGTGTACGTCCGTTGACCAATGTTCAGGCGGTAGAAGTACGTCCCTGCCGCTTGATTTGCAGCATCCCACTCGAAGCTGTGCGCTCCTGTTGGCAAAACTGTACTCGTAAGCAATGATGCGACTTCTACACCCAAAATATTATACATCTTCAGCGTGACGGTCTCGGATTCCTGCGTCGTGAAATTCACAGACACGCGGTCGGTGAATGGATTCGGGTAGGTTTGTATGCTGACTGCTTTTGTTTCCGCTGTCGTTGTTCCGAAACCATGTATTTCTTCCGATGAATCGTCGCCACCAGATGTGATGCCCGACGATGCAGCTTGGGTGATAATGATATTGTCAAGTTTTCCACTGCCGGAGAGAGCTAGTACCGCTTGACGAGCGATGGTTGTCGGGTTGGCTTGAACGCTGAATGTTAATGTGCCGTTCCCCGTGCCACTGCTGGTATTGAGTTTCACCCACGATTGATTTACGCTCGCCGTCCATGCAATATTGGCTGCAACGGCGAGAGTCGCTGTTGTACCTTTAGAACTTACCGTAAAACCTTGTGGTGAACCGACCAATACAGCCGTTTGCGCCAGTAATTGAACGGCAATCACGTTCGAGTAAGCGCTGTATGCTGATGGTGCACCGTTTTTGCGAGCTTGCACACGATAGTAGTATTTGCTCCCCATCTGAGCAACCGGAAGATTCGTGAACGTAAAACTCGTGGGTGCTGGTGGGGTGGCGTTATATTCGTATGTGGCAATCAAAGGCGAAAAACTGCTATTGGGCGAAACTTCGACCTTATAGCCGTCCGCGCCTGCTATCGCCGTCCATTGCGCTGTGAACGATGTCTGACTAATAGCGGTTGCTGGCAGAGCAGTCGGCGCAAGTGGGAGCGTCGTTATCATCAACCCAAGTGAATTTGCGCCTATGGCATTGCTCGCACTCACGGCACGAACGCGGCAGTAATATAGAGTTCCCGGTGTAAGACCTGTTGCGATGTAGCTGGTTGTAAGAGCCGTGACGTTGTTGGTGATAATGTGTGTGAAAGCTGCATCGGTGGCAATATCCACGCGATAAGAAGCCGCGCCCACCACCGGTTGCCATTGGAACTGAAATCCCGTCGTGGTTTTGCCGGAAACAAGGGTAAAGACAGGTGCTGCCAGCGTACTGCTCGTGTTGTTGCCCATCACGACATTAACCACTTTAGAATAGGAGCTAACAACGTTGCCGTTGCTTGCCCGCAGGCGAACGTAGTAGGTGGTTGTCGGCGTAAGCCCAGTGACGGTGTAGCTTGTGACGTTGCCGACAGTGCGGTTGCCGTAGCCTGCTGCGAACTGTGTGAACGTATTATTAAGCGCCACATCGAGGAAATATCCTGTTGCACCTTGCACTGCGCCCCAAACCATACCAAACTGCGTTGAACCTACATTGTTGTTTACGCCGATGCTGGGCGCTGTCAATGTTACCGTCGGTGTGGTTGTCGTTGTGTTGGATGTCGTCATCACGGTGATGATGTTGGAATGGGGGCTTATGCCGTAGATGTTGACAGCGCGAACACGATAGTAATACGTGGTGGCAGCTTGCAGACCGCTTACAGCCTGATTAAGCTGTGTGGCAGTAACAGAGCGGCTTTGATAGCCCGCAACGAACGAGGCAAACGTGTTCACTGTCGAAACATCCAATTGATAACCAGTTGAAGTGCCAACCTTCGACCAGCGTGCGGTGAAGCTCGTCGTGGCAACGTTGATGGCGGATTGTGCTACGGGTGCAAGCGTGTTGGTGAATTGGGTAGCATCCACACCAACAGCTTTCCATGAGGTTTGCACGGCGATAAATTCTGGCGAATTGGCACCAAAGAGCGCTTTTGCGGCGGTTTCGGATTGTGTGCGTGCATCAAAATAATCCGAGCTGCTCGTTAGATAGTTTGTCAGTGTTTCGTAGGCAATTTTTGATGCTTTTTGCCGACCAATAGCAGGAACCATAAAGGTTTTGCCAAAGTCATTGGTCACCGAACCGCCATTGCAGAGCAGATAAAACCAGTAATTTTGAACGCCGCTGTTGCGGTGAACCCCGCTGTTGTCGCTGGTTCCGCCATACCAATACGTGCCAAAATATGTGTCGGGCTGGCTGCCACCATTGGGGTTGCTCATAGAGCGGATAAACCCACCGCCCGGATAAATATCCTCGCCCAAAAGCCAGTCACCCGTGCCGTTTTGTGCATCGAACTCGACCATTGCCCCAAAAATATCACTGAACGATTCGTTCAACGCACCACTTTCGCCATAATAAATCAAACCCGCTTCGGAACCCGTCACGCCGTGCGTGAACTCGTGTCCAACAATGTCAAGCGATACAAATGGCAAGACTGTGGACATATTGCCGTCGCCATAGTGCATTGCTACGCCGTTCCAATAAGCATTGGAATACGGAATCGGGTTAAAATGGGCGTAGGATTTCATCGCCATGCCTTTGTTGTCAATGCTGTTTCTGCCGAACTGCTTAAAATAATATTCGTACGTTTTTTCCGCACCAAAATGAGCGCTCACGCCCGCTTGCTGTGCCGAAGTGACAAAAGAATTGCTGGGATCGGTAAAGTCAATGGCGTTGACTGTTGACGTTTGATTTTGAGCATTATAGGTTTCAATACGTCCGCCACTTGGCGTGATGCCACGCAGACGGTACGTACCGTTTGCCAACTCGGTGGAAAGCGCTACCGTGCCATTGTAATAACTTTTGCCGGAGCCTGTTGCGGCGATTGTGCCGACAGGATTGGTAGCGGCGTTTATGGTAGAATTAGAGCGGGGTACAGAGGCGCGAGCATTATCACCGCCGCGAGGCGAGCCGTTGTGAGCAAAGCAATTATGGATGAGCGACAACGTATCCACAACCTCGCCTGTCGCGGCATCCACATACACGCGAACCGCCCGCAGTGCATCGTTGCTTGCATATACGTCAAAACGGTAGGTCAGGCGATAGCTGTCAGGCAAAAAGCTATAGCCGCGCGAGTGCAACATCAATGCACCAAGGTCGTCCAACCGTGTTTCGGTGTATGCCTCGCTGCGACTCATATCAATGTGCTGCAAAGCAGCGGTAAATGCTGCGTCTTCGGACAGTTGTGGTTCTGCGGCGATGGTCAAATCTTCGGCAAGCATCCGCCCATTGACGGACGAAATATAGCCCGCATCCTCGTGAACGCGAATATCGGAGCCTTCCACTGGAACGCCGTGATAGTGCTGTTGGAAGCGGTAATGCTTGCTGCCGCGAGCGTCAGATTTGAGCGCTTTTTGCTCGAACGCTGTGTTTTTACTTAATCCCAAGGCACCCTGAATATTTCCCAAAAATTCTTGCGAGCGCATTGCCCTTGCTTGGAAGGTAATCATTGCAGGCGAACGGTCGTCGCGTAATTGTACGTTTTCAGCATGACTGACGCGTTGTGCTGCCGCCGTGCCAGAAAGAAGTGAGGTTTCGCGGGGTTGCTTTTGAGCAAATGCCGAAACCGTGCCGCACCAAAGGAATACGAACGTCAACACTGCCCCTATCATATGGAACGTATGGAACCGCACTGTGCGGAAGCGGGTGGTAGGATGGTTGTTCATGGAAGCTCTCCTGTTGGGTATAGAATGTTGTGAAACAGATGAATAGCAAAAAAGTTACAGTACAAAAATGCTTTGGATGCCTCTTGAATCCTTGTGCCTGCAAGTCACGATGTTGTGGTGCCGGAAGTCAATAAAGGGTAGCCGCCAAAGTCAGAAATGTGTGGGAGCAAAAGTCAACGCTTTCTGTATCCGAAAGTCACGCCATTATCAACCGCACAATTTTTTGCTTGTTGTCAACCGTCCGTGCCGCTCCTCCCGTCTTATCCTTCAAACAAGCAGTGGACACGTGTTCACTGTCAATTACTCTTCACGGGATTTTTCAGGAGGCACAGCAATGAACACATCTGCACAACACACGCACACCGCACCCGCCGCCCATGCAGCGCTTTATGGTGCAACGGAACTGAAAAACTACATTCGCACATCCACGACGAAAGGTTTTGCTGGAGCCATGGGCGTACTGGCGCTGTTGATGCTTCTTTACGGAGCAATGCTTATGGCAAACCGCCTTGAAACGCGCATTGGTCTTGGCATCAATAAAATGAAACTCACGCAACTTCCCCCGCCACCTGTTCAAAGCGCCGAAGTACAGCCACCTCCGCCGCCTGCATTAAACGCTGGACCGGCGGCTCGTGCTGGAACGCCCGTACCTGTGCCGGATGCGCTGATAACACCAGACATGAAAGATTTTGCCAATATTGACGAGGTTTCGCGGGCGAGTTCTGTGGGTGGAGATGGTACGGATACTGGTTTTCTGGGACTTACAAAGGATGTCGAGGTCGAAATTCGTGAGGAGGAGCCAAATCCGTATGATTTTTATCCGAACGAAAAAGAGCCGTACATTGACATCAAGGATTTGCAAAAAAAGGTTGTGTATCCTGAACTTGCCAAACGAGCGGGCATTGAAGGTAAGGTAAACATTCGGGTGCTGGTTGGAAAAAACGGCATTCCAAAGAAACATATTATTGAATCATCCGATTCCGATTTGTTGAACGATGCTGCTATCAAGGCGACGATGAGTTCAGTGTTTACGCCAGCCATACAGAACAACCAGCCGATAGATTGTTGGGTGAGTATTCCGATTGTGTTCAAGCTACGCTAACACTTTCGTGATTCTCGGAACAGAGCTGCCGAAGGCTTGCAGAGCCACAGAAAATAGTCGTATATTTGACGGCGATTTCTGTGGCTTTTGTTGTTGTGAAGCTACGCACACATTTGCGATTATGCTGTGAACAATTCTTCATCCGACGAACAAGAACTTCGGCGCTTGATTCAGCGCTATTGCGGCGGCGCGGAAGATAGCGAGGCAGTCTTTCATGCGTTCTATAATGCCTGCAAACAAGCGGTATTGCGGATAGCAGTGCATTTTACGGGTAGCCACGAACAGGCAAAAGATTTGTCGCAGGAAATTTGGGTAAAACTCTGGAAATATGTGTGTGGCTTTCGCGGTGAATCGAAGATAATGTCGTGGGTCTATCGTATTGCCCTTACGACGTATTTGGACAAAAAGCACATTCTGATAGATGTTTCGCACCGCGAACTTCTTCGCAAAGAGTTGAACGAGGAGCATATACTAAGCGGTGATCATTTGTGGGCAAATGATGACTCGTTAAACACGTTTGAACAATTTGAGCGGGGTGCAGAAGCGATTTCCGACGCTGTGTTGCTCGAACATGCGTTGCAACGGCTCACGCCCGCAGAGCGAACAGTGTTTGTGGCAAAACATACGCAGGAGTTGACATTTAAAGAGCTTGCCGCTGAACTTGGCGTGAGTGAAGGAACGCTTAAAACGCTTCATTTTCGGGCAATCAAGAAGCTGCAACACATTCTTGCGGCTCATTATCCGGAACTCGCTCTATTTGCCGTCCGCAACGAAAGGGAAAATAAAGCGAAAAATATTGAGGTGAAGCCATGAATGATGCTCAGAAGAATGCTCGTACACCACAACCGTTAGAACACTTGATGGTAAGCGCTCTTTACGGCGAATTGAGCGACGCGGAACGTAGAGATTTTGAGCGCCGTTTGCAAGCCGCGTCCGAAGCGCAGCAGGAATACGAGGCACTTCAAGCAACCACACAACAAGCCTCATCGCTGCTCGCACACAGCGATTCTTCTTCTGACGACGAAGCATTTTACGCAGCACAATGGGCAATGCTTAAACGCCAGATGGAGCTGAAAGTGATTGCTACGCCCGTTAAGCCTGCAATGCCAACATCATATCGCCAACTCCCTCAACCCCTACGGTACGGAGCGCCGGAACTCAAAGCGTATATTCAACGTGCCACGTATCGTGGTTTTGCGTCGGCAGTGGGGATGCTGGCTTTGTTAATGATTGGCTATTTGGCGCTCCTGAACGTTAGCGGAGATGCGGCTCGCAAAGGAATAGCGATGAATAAAATGAAGCTCACGCAGCTTCCGCCGCCCATGCAAGAATCAGCACCTCCACCCCCCCCGCCCACAACCTCGCCCGGACCTGCGGCTCGTGCCGGAACACCTGTTCCCGTGCCAGATGCACTCGTAACGCCGGATATGAAAGATTTTGCCAATATAGACGAGGTTTCGCGGGCAAGTTCGGTGGGTGGGGATGGTCAAGACCAAGGCTTTTTGGGGCTTGCAAAGGATGTCGAGGTGGAAGTGCGTGAAGAGGAGCCGAATGCATATGATTTTATCCCTGTTGAAAAAGAGCCGTATATTGACATCAAGGATTTGCAAAAGAAGGTTATTTATCCCGAACTTGCCAAACGAGCGGGGATAGAAGGCAAGGTTAATATCCGTGTGTTGGTCGGGAAAAACGGCGCTCCTAAAAAGTATATCATTGAATCATCCGATTCCGATTTGTTGAACGATGCAGCAATCAAGGCGACGATGGCTTCGGTGTTTACGCCAGCCATACAGAACAACCAACCGATAGATTGTTGGGTGAGCATTCCGATTGTATTCAAGCTCCGATAAATTCTTGTTTTTAATCACATTTTTGGAGATAATATTGTGGAAATTTTACTGTTAATATTGGCAGTTGGCGTACCAATTGCACTCTCGGGCATTCGAGTGGCAAAAGAATATCATCGTTCGGTGGTGTTTCGGATGGGGCGTGTTCACTCAACGCGCGGACCAGGTTTGTACTACCAGATTCCGCTCATAGAATCTGGCACGATGCTTGATATTCGTACGCAAACGGTAAGCATTGAACAGCAGGAGACGATTACGAAAGATAGCGTAACGGTGAAGGTGAATGCGGTGTTCTGGTATCGCATTGCTGACCCACAAGACGCTATAGTGCGGGTTGCGGATTATCGTCAAGCGGTATATCAAGTGGCGCAGACGACGCTTCGGAACGTCATTGGGCAGCACGCGTTGGATGAAGTACTGAAAGAACGCGACAAGATTAACGACATGGTGGAAGTAATCGTTGACCAAGCAACGGCTCCGTGGGGCGTGAAGGTGGAAATGGTAGAAATGCGGGATGTGGAAATTCCGGCGGTAATGCAACGAGCAATGGCGCGGGAAGCAGAGGCAGTGCGCGAAAAACGTGCACGGCTTATTAAGGCGGAGGCAGAACAAGAGTCATCGTTAAAGCTTGCGGAAGCAGCACAACTTATATCGCAAAATCCAGCAGCGCTTGAATTGCGACGTATGCAGATGATATCGGAAGTTGGTGCAGAAAACAACACAACGACGATTATTATGCTACCATCGGAATTTATGCATCTTGCTAAAAGTATCACCGAAACATTAGATAGCAACAAGAAAAAGGAGTAAAAAGGCGGTAATTATTTGGCGAAGCACCCATTATTGTCGTATATTCGTACTGCTTCTTTACAAGCCATCGCAACGTACCATAACCTTTACCATGACCTTCCACAGGCATATCAAGCGATACGGCATACGTCGCTTGTCCTAATTTGTGAGTAAACTATCTGTAAACGTTCATTATTCCACGTTGTTGCAAAAATTGGTACGGTAATTGCGGTTACTCCTATGCTGAAAATACGAAAAAAGGCTAATTTTGTTTGGTGATGGTCGTTAGATTAAGAGGTTTACAAATTTTTTGTTTTGTATTTTGTTTTTTGCATATTAGAACAGCCCTGCTTTCGCGGGCGCATGGTCGTTGCATTTATTGAATACTACTGTTTCCTTCATTCTATTTCAGGGTACGATTATGTCCAAGGGTAGTGCCGGTAAAGTGTACTTTGTGTTGTACCTTGCCGTTATTCTTGAGCTTCTGATTATCATTGTCGAGCGCGACGAAGCTGAAGAGAGCTTGCACAAACGTCAGAAAGAATCCATGCGTATTGTGCAAAATATTTTGTCGCAATTGCAAACAGGTTCTGGTAGTTCTGACATGAACGTTAGTCCGAATGACCTTATTATCATTCAGGACAAAGCAACAATCGAAGCCCTTCCGAAAGACCAGCGTATTAAGCGCCAAAAGACGTACAGCGTAAAGGTCAGCGTAACGGACGTGACAGGGTTGAAGAGATTAACAGCTGCCGAGGAAGAGGAAAAAGGCGAGGATTTTTCTCTTACAAAACTCGGCAACGTAGAGGAATTAGTCTATCAGCTATTCTATTATGAAGTGCGAAAAGACGAAATACAGGAAACTGCGCCGTTAATGCCAGCTGAGGAAGAATTTAGAAAAAAATTCAACAAAAGAATTAATGAGTTAAAAAAAGGCGAAGTTGTTACAAATAATGAAAATAAAGCATGGACTCTGCTTGACTCTCGCAAGCTCAATCTAAAGTTAAAAGAAACAAAAGATTACAATAAAGCTGATACGTTAGGCGGTTGGCGTAAACCAATCTATTCACTAAGCGTGAACGATGTGGTTTCTGGTGATGTTTTGCCGGATGTACAACCAAAAGATACGATCTTCTTCTACGATAACAAACGTACAGAAGAAGATATGACAAAAGGAAATGGAAGCCTTAAAGCACGTACCTTCACAGTAAATTTCGACCCAGGCGAGGATGCAAAACCGGGATGGTATAAGTTGCGTTTTTTTTCCAGCACGAACAAAATTTTGGGTGTTGACGGCGGTCTCAAACGCGATATTACCGATGAGGATCAAATCAACGTTGGTGTTGTGAAATTGAAGGTGAAGGCGCTTAAAGCTGTACGACAGGAGTTGATGAAAGAGCTTGATGGCAAGATTGAATTGCGTGATCAATGGTATGACGGGCAAGGCGGCGTTTTGGAAATGGCGAAAGCGCTTGATGAATTTAATAAAGCAATTAAAGACGGCAAGGATACCTTCGAAGGGGCAATTAAACTCAGTAAGGACGAAACAGCGAATAAAGAAAATGAAGAGATTCTGAATAAGATTACGTTATACGATTATATCATAAAACTTCTTACTCCTGGATTCTCGGCATTTCTTGACCAGAACCGCGGTAATATGGATATTGATGTTGAGGTACGCAAACCGGATGCACAACAAGCTCCGCCTCAAATCAGCGATTTAGCACCCAAGGTTATTATTTTCGACAAACTGCAAGTAACAAAAATTCCGTTTACTGTTCGACCAGCATTATACTTTAAACCGGGAAGTAGTCCTATGCTTGAGATTAAGCCAGAAACTCCCGGCGGAGCTTCACTTACTGGGCAATGGCGAATCGAAGAAGCTAAAACGCAATTGGTGGATGCAGGCGGTGTGCCGGGGGCTCCCGTTACAAATCTGCCCAAAAAGCTATTTATTGTCTTCGACAAGCCCGTTCCTGCTGGTGATTACAGGCTAAAACTATCGTACGCTGGTGGCGGTAAAGTTGACACTACTTCTGCTTTATTAAAAGTGCTGCCAAGTCAACTTGATGCAAAGAGTATGAAAAATTTGGTTGCGCTCAAGTATTCGTATGGTAAGCGTTTATCTCTCAAGAGCAAGTTATTAGCTGATGCTGAAATGCCGTTGCAGCAGTTCTTTATTGATTATACGCTGGGCAATGAACGGACGGTGGCGGATAATCCTTATACCGAAGGCTACACGGGTCCATACATTCCGGCAAGCGCTAAGAAGGTGAAAATCCAAGTGGTTTGGAAATATCCCGAAACAAACGAACGCGTACCGCTTTTCCAGAAGGAACTTGAACCAGACCAGCAGCCACCTGATATCAATGCTTCAAGCGCTATCGCAGAAATGAAAAGCAGTGGTGCGGTGAAGCCTAAGCCATCAAAGAGTAAAAAACCTGTCGCACCAGACAATTTTCAGATTTCTATAAAAGGCATTGCTGTTGATTTCGAAGTTCCGATTGATGCAGACAATAAGGATCCTAATAATAGTAAACCTCTGAAAGCAACGTTGGACAATGTTGAGGCAGTGGGTGATGCAGAGGTTATTTACAATGAAACGCAGTTACACATTTATAACGGTGACGAACCTGATCCAACTTCAACATGGCAACCAAACGGCACTACATTTTCTGTTCTGAGTGGTGCATATTCTGACGGTACATTCCCAATTACGATTCAAGTAAAAGATCTACCGGCAAAAATTGCAACAGAACCCCGAACATTGCGAGGTACTGTTGTCATTAAGGTGCAGGCAAAAATTGTGAATAAAAAAGCCGGTAGATATAGCGTTGTCGGCGGTGGTACTGTAACGATACCAATTAACATCCCGTACCAGTAGTGTCCATGTTGGTAATATCCCTAATCGGTAGAGTTTCGCGTCAATGCTGATGAGGTTTCAGACAAAATTTGAGCAAAAATTTTATGAACAACAATCCGAAACAAATGGCTATATCGTATTTGCCCCTCTCTCGTTCAGCCAAGAACATATTGATGGCTGCTGGAGTAATGCTTGCTATATGCTGCTCGCAAGCCCCCCTATACGCACAGGACTTGACGAAGCCATTCATCCGTAAGCTGGAATATTACAAGTATGCGAACATCTCCATTTTCGAGGCAAATGCAGAAGCAATAAAGCGGTTCAAAGAGGAGTTGACACCCAGCATTTCAAAAACTGCTGCGCTCGAACAAGCCGAACAAGATTGCCCGACGACCGATGAAATTAGAAAAAAAATTAAAAACAAGCAAAGTGTTCCTCAGAACCTTATTGACGAAGCACCAAACGAGTGTGATATGGTGCGGAATTATTACAAGGCAATGTCGGAACTAACACAAATTGGTAA
>JANYIG010000018.1 GCA_025358765.1 Candidatus Kapaibacterium sp. | reverse complement strand
TTAGAAGTGAGTAAAGGTTCGTTCCACGAGCCAAACGGCACCTGAATAGTTACGTGAAAACGACGCACCAGACATGATGAAACAACGCTCAAAATTTGCCAATTTTTCAAAATACATCCAGAAAACACCATGGATACTGCTTTTCACCCTCCTCCTGTGGATAAATACCACTCACGCACAGCAACCCGAACCCGTAAGTGGCTATTCTCGCACAAACCCCTCACGCTACGAACTCACAGAAATTCGCTTTGACGGCAATACCTCCTTACCCGCAGCACTGCTGCGAACCGCTATTGCCTCCCGTGCCAGCGATTTGAGCTTCACGCGCCGCATCACGGGCTACATTGCCACCGAACTCAAACGAAATCCCGCCACGCCAGCATTTTTTGAACAAACGCTTTCGAAAATTCAACGAGAATTACGTGGGGAGTTGCGGTATCTTGACCGTCTGACGGCAGACCAAGACACCATTGCACTTATTACCTTTTACCGTCAAAACGGCTTTCATCAGGCTTCGGTGAATTATGAATTTTTGCGAAACCAAAAAACTGGCGTGAATACCTTGCTGTTCCACGTGACGGAGAACAAACAAGCGGATGTTGACACCGTTGTTTATTATGGATTGGATGACGTAGCGGAGGAGCTTCGTGAGCAAATAGAGGGCGCAAAAACACTCAAGCGTGGCACAAAACTCACCGCCACAGCGCTTGGACAGCAAAATGAAGCAATCGTGAATATCCTCCGCAACAACGGCTATGCTTCCGCGCAATATCGCCGCCCTATTGTGACCAATATTCTGCCCGCCTATATTGACAGCATCACCGTTCCGTTCATCCTTGGCAAGCGCAAGCGTATTGCCCACATATCGTATGTGGATAGCAGCGCAAGTTATACCTATCTTTCGCCAAGCGTTCAACAAGCATTTGTGGAAATCAAAGAGGGCGATTGGTATAACCAAAGTGCTGTGCAGCGCTCGGTGAACCGTTTGTACAGTGTGGGGTTGTTTAGCCTCGTGGTGATTGATACGACATCCGCCTTATTTCCCACAGAAGCAATGCGCCCGACGGATTCCACGATTTCGTTAAACGTCATCACCCGTACCGGTACGATTTATGAGCTTGGTGGCGGTCCGGTGATTGGGCAGGAAGTGATCTCACGGAATTGGAATGTGGGGTTGGAGGCACGCTACGTAGATAAAAATTTCTTTGGTCATGCCGAACAGTTTAACCCGTTCGTCGAGGCATTTTTGCTCAATGCGAACGATCTTACAACAATTTTTTCGCAGGGTATCAATGCAACACAATTCGAGATTCGCGGTGGCATTAAATATTCGCAGCCCGCGCTATTCAAGATTTTTGACCGTCGCGTGGCACTCGACGGCGAGGTTATTTATTCGCAACAACGCTTCTCGCTGGCATTACCCCTTCGTTTAGAGTCATTTATCGGCAGAGTTACCCTGCCAATTGAATTGTATGATTTTACCCTCTTCAATTCTGCATTTGTGGGTTTGACATTTGATCGCCAAGCACCATTAAATTATGAGCAAACCCTTAATGACAAACTGGCACAAGCAAAAACTACCGCCGATACGCTTCTTGTCAAACAGCAATTGACGCAATACGGGATTTTGGATGAAATTGTGAACAAACAAGGTAAGTTTTTGACGAACTCCATTCTCACGGTGCAACTACGTGGCGACAAACGCGACCATCCATTCACGCCGCGCAATGGCTACGTGGCTGATGTGGCAGTGCATTGGGGAACACCACTCATTGGCTCATCGAACTTTCTACAAGCCCAGGTAAATATTGTCTATTTTACGCCGATGGCTCAAAATCTGGTGTTTGCAACAAAGTTTCGCGCCGGACATACATTCTTGTTCAATCCAACCGATGCGCTTGGATTTTACGTACCCTTCGAGCGGCAGTTTTTTACGGGCGGCAGCAATAGTCTTCGCGGCTGGGAAGCCCGTGCACTCCGAGCGGTATTCAAACCGCGTGAAGAACCACCGAACGACAATCAAAGGATTTTTGACCAGATTGTGGGAAGCGCCTCAATTATTGAGGGTAGTGTGGAAGTACGATGGAATTTTCGCGAGCCGGCATCGCAGTTTGATAGTTTTTGGAGTCAATGGCTTGCAAGAGCTGGTATCACAGGATTTATAGACTTTGGCAACACATTCAACAGCCTTCAAGACAAAGATACATTTGGGACGATGACGCTCTCACAAATTCTCACAAACCTCGCCATTGCAGCCGGAGCGGGATTCCGACTTGATACGCCCGCTGGACCGCTTCGTATAGACCTTGCAGCTCGCATCTACGACCCGCTCGAAACCGCACGGTGGATTTTCGAGCGCCCGCTTGCCTTTCGTGTGCAAATCGGCTTGGGACACGCTTTCTAACATGCGTCATATTTAAATTTCCCGCACATTCCAAAATCCCTATTGACCGAACCATTGCAGAGCCGATGTTACCTCAAAACGCGTTTTGTCTTAAAATCATATTGCCCGCCAGACGGCAAAATATGAACACTCATGCCAGTTACGGAAAGGTTTTTATTGGCATCGGTTTTTATGCTCTTTGCTTTGCTGGCATCAAATACCATTACCGTTGCATCGCCCATGACCTCAAAGGTTTGGTTAGGTTTCACGATAATGCACGTAGATTCGTCAATCCCCACGCCGACAAGCTCTGGATGCTCCAAAACGAGTGTTATCAAACGATTCTGACGTTTGCGCTTAACAAAATGCTGGTCAATAATCGCCTTATCCACAAAACCAAAACCTTCATCAGTCACAATATTACCTTTTTGCACTACACCGTACGCGGCTGTTGAATCCTTGTTCACAGCCTCATCACCAGTAAGCATGATTTTGCTTTGCACGGCAGCACCAGCACTTGTTCCTGCAATAACGCCACCACGTTTGTACACCGCATGGATTTCACCAAGCAGTTTTGTTCCCCAAAGCGCCTTTTTAAGCCGTGATTGGTCGCCGCCTGAAAAAAAGATGCCCGTTGCCGATTTGATTTTATCAAGATTTTCGGGTTGGTCAGCATTTTCTGGAGTGCAATTGATATACTCCACGCTCGCCACGCCCAATTTCTCGAATTGTTCTTTTTGTGCTTTTGCCGTCTCGACGGGTTCCGAGCTTGCCATTGGGACGATGACGATTTTTACGTTTTTATTCTGCGTCCCGCCCGCAAGCGAAACAATCTTCTTCATCACCGCCTCAGGGCGCGAGCCGCCGCCGATGATAACGAGATTCCCCTTATTTTGTGCTAGTACCGTAAAATTATGAACGTAAAAAATGGATGCCGTCAAAGCAAGTACATAATAAAAATACTTTACCATACTATCACCTCTGCGGCAACTTCTTTAAATATTTCAAGTAAATAATTGTCCATAATAATTCATTGTGATGGGTGGAAAATACAATTAAAGAATATCAAAAATAATCATTGTTTTTCTGTAATTTCTTCAAGAAAACGCAAAAATACTCTGTTTATTGATTTGTTATGACCGTAAATTACAGATTGCGGAGAAGTTCCCCAAATATTTTTCGCTCACAGCGAATCGCAGGGATTGTCACCGTCGCTCAGGTTTCACTGCGCCCGTTGTATCTCGCAGTTTTCGCTCGCATATTGCCAGATTATTTCGCGCTTTGGCAAGGTCAGGATTGAGCGTTAAAGCGTGTTGCAGGTGTGGAATTGCCTCAGCGTACCGTTTTTGCATTGCCAACACCGCCCCCAAATTCGAGTATGCCATCTCGCTCGTGGAATCCTCGTGCGTGGCTTGGGTGAAGGCTTTTACACCCGCATCAAGATCGCCTTGCGCCACGAATAATGAACCTTTGGTGATGAACACTGCCGCGATGTTTTTTCGATAAAACGCTTTCGACGAGTCCATTCCAAGCGCCTTTCGGTAATATCCTTCGGCGGAATCCACATCCGCAAGACCACGCCCGCGCTGACTAAAATAATTGCCTAATCCGTTGTACAACGCCGGAAGCGAGACGGAATCTATTGTCAACGCCATAAGTAAGGTTTGGTGAGCGGTCTCGAGCATTGTTCCGTGTTCCGTTGGACTTGGTTCATTTTGTGCGGTTTGCAACAAGATTCCGGCATACATCTGGCGCAGAATAATGCTGTTGGGAGATTTTGCAACATCGGCTTTCAGTAGCGTCATTGTGTTTTTCCACTCAGAATTACGGTAAAGCGTTTTTACGCCGTACACAGCCAACAATCCCGCAAGCACGTAGGAAACACCTTGCTTCGTTGTGAGATGTTTTGTCAACCTATTCAGCATCGGTACACGGAAAAAAAACTGCGGAAGAGAGAGCAAAAACCACGCTAACGCTAACGCCGCAAACACGCTTGGCGCAAACAAAAACCGCTCACTGAGTAGGCTTCCGGCGTAGATAATGTAATTGGAGGCAATCACCATCGTGGCAAAAAAACTAAGGATGCAGAATGCAAGAATATGTCGTTTGCGAAGCAGCATCAGCCCGACCGCCAAACAACCAAGCACCACACACAATGCACCAAGCGGCTTCCAATCTGCCCAACTCATCAGTGGGATTTCGTTGAACGAATAGCCTGTGGAAAGCGTAACGGGAAACACTGCTTTTGCCAGATAGAGCGCTAATACAGCCGTTGCCGTTGCGGTGCGCTCTGCAAACGAGGCGAATGCGTATGGATTGTACACGATTTTTGCATAGGCGGCTTCTTCCACCCGTCCAAATACGCCAAACCACACAAACAGGTAAACAAGCGCCATCGCGAGCAATGGAGCAGTGCGAGTAAAAATTTGTTTCGGCTGGGTTTCGGTAAAGATGAAGAGTGCAAGCGGGAATATCGGCAAAAACAGAAGAGCGCTTTCCTTCGAGAGCAGCGCAAGTGCGTACAACCCAACGGCTGCAATCAAGGACAGATGGTTGTTTTCGGAGGCGTGCGATTTCAGCGATTTCAGAAGGCTCAACAGCGCTGCAAGCGAAAACAATAATGCCAACAATTCATCTCGACTTTTGAGGTTTGCAACGACTTCAGTGTGAATCGGGTGTGCAGCAAAAAGCATTGCTGCACAGTATGGCAGCAAAACATGATACCCCACAAGCAAGCGTCGAAGCGTGAAGTACAGCAATAGCACCGTTCCGACATACAGTAGAGTCTGGATACAATGCGATGCTTGTAGGTTACCATTAAAAAGCATCTTTTCGATGGCAAACGTTATGAACGAGAGTGGGCGATAGGTTTTGCGCGTATTCTGGCGATGAGACTGTATGTCGTAGCCGTAAAAACTGTCGTGCGATAGTAAGTCTGGAATGCCCGTCATTCCTTGTTGCACGAACGCATTACCGCTTATTGCCATGCCGTCGTCGGCAACAAATTCGGTGTGAGATATGGTTTGTACGTACAACACAAATGCGAACAAGACAAGGACAAAGGTTTGTATGCGCGGCGAATAAAACGTCCATTGATTGGCGGTTGAGGCTGATGAAGGCTGGTGGGTACGACTTTTACTCATACGATGATTGCGGAAAATAGAGATTACACAATTTTTTGGTAGCGAGAAATTTTTGTTTCCCTTGAATTCAAGTCCGTAAGATTACATGATAATCGGGATATACGAAGGTTGCTGCTGGGGCGCAAATGGGGTAATATTTCCCAAAAGCTCACTTTGTACCGTTTCGCCATCCGTCTCCAAAAGCCGCACCAAAACTGGCTTTTGAACCGTTGTTTGTTGCCCCACGAACTCCGTGCGAACGTAGTTTTCCGTCCAGCCAACCCATTGACCAGTAGCCTCGTTGCGCGTTTCCGGGATGATGGTCTTCTCTAAACCGCATTGCGAACGGTAAAACTCGAATTTTTTCTTTGCAGACAAGGTACGAAGCCGCTTTGAGCGCTCGGCGCGAATGTGCATCGGCACGGATTGCCCTGCGGCGCTGTATTCCGCAGCAGGTGTGTTTTCGCGCTCGGAGTAGCTAAACACGTGTAAATACGAGACGGGCAGCCCGTGAAGAAACTGAAATGTTTCTTCAAAATGCGTATCTGTTTCGCCCGGAAAGCCCACAATCACGTCCACGCCGATGCCGCAGTCAGGAATAGCAGATTTGATGCGGTGTATGAGGTCATGGTAATATTCCGCCTTATAGCGACGGCGCATCATCCGTAAAATCTCCGGCGAGCCGCTTTGGAGCGGGATGTGAAACGATTTGCAAAACGCATCGGAACTTGCTACAATGTTGATGATTTCTGGCGTGAGCAAATTCGGTTCAATCGAGGAAATCCGTACACGCAGATTTGGCTTCATTGCTGCAATACAGCGCACAACATCAGTGAAATTCTCCCCCGTTTGGGCGGCGTAATCGCCTAGATTGATGCCGGAAATAACGACTTCGTGGAACCCTTCCGCCTCCAAGCGCTTGATTCGTTGCGGGATAAGATCGAACGCCATGCTGCGGCTTTTGCCACGCGCAAGAGGAATCGTGCAAAAACTACACTTGTAGTCGCAGCCGTCTTGCAGCTTCAAAAACGCCCGTGTGCGGCTGTCCGTCTCGACTGATTGAGATTCTACGAAATCTAAATCGCCATCAAGTTCCGAAATAAAACAATGCGGCGTGTCGAATTTGTGAAAATCACCAATAAGAGCGGGGATTTGAAATTTCTCCTTCGCCCCAAACACTGCATCCACGCCCTCAATGGAGGCTATTTCCTCTGGTTGTAATTGCGCGTAACAGCCCGTAACGCCCACAAATGCTTGCGGTGACTGGCGGAGCGTGCGGCGCACGATTTGGCGGCATTCTTTGTCCGCATTTTCCGTGACGGTGCAGGTGTTGATAATCACGGCATCGGTGGGATTGCCAAACGGTACAACCGTGTGCCCTGCTTGCTCGAACAAGTGTTGAAGTTGAGAAGTTTCGGCGTAATTCAGCTTGCAGCCAAGCGTGTAGAAAGAAACGTTCATACAAAAAATCTTTGGAAATTCGATAAAAAGGACGCACAGAATTACAAAATTACGCCTTTTTCGGCTGTCGTCCAATTCCATGAACAATTACGGTAGAACAAGCATTGATACGGCTTTGGGCAGAACGATGCGGCTGCCGTTTACCACAAGTTCGTTGCGCCAGATGTTCCACTCGCGCTGTTTCGTGCCGCTTCCAAGCATTACGATGCTGTCGCGCTTGAATACGGATTCTGCGTTCACGAGCCTGATGTTACGGGCATCAAGGTTTGCAAGCGCTTCAAACTGGCGGCGCTGCTTGTATTGGAGCGATGTTGCGAGCAGCGTTGCGGGCGTGGTAGCATTGATGCGGCTTGCGGCGTAGAGCGATGCGGGACCCGTTGTGCAAAGCAAGAGTGTGTCGCGGGATTCTTGGGAATAGCGCTCTACAAACCGCTCAAAATCAGTATCACCCAACGGAAAGAGGTCGTTGCGGCGGTCTTGGCAAACAATCATCGTTCGGTGTGTGCCGGATGGAACGAGGGCAGCGACGAATTGTTGACGTGGAATAATTGTCACAGCTGAATGAGTATTGGGACTATCTACAGGGCGGAATACAATAAACGCCGTCACCGCAAAAACACACGACACGATTGCCCGAAATACCAATTTACGAGCGGTTGTTGCGAACGCACAATAAAGAGTTACTGTTGAAACCAAACACGCCAATAAAAACGCCATTGAGCCTTGAATCGCAGAGTATTCAACCTGAGTGGCGGCAGCATTGACCGTATTCATCAACCACAAAAAACCATGCGCGGCGCTTGCAAACAGTCCGCCAAGCGATGTGCCAATTACAGGTATGTACGAAACCACCACGCTTGCTAACGTGTAGATCATTGCTCCCGAACTAAGCGGCACGACGACAAGGTTTGCAAGCGGTGAAATCACAGAGAATACGCCAAAATACCACGCTACCAACAGCGACACAATGCTGGAGGATGCGAGCGTTAGCGCAAGTGAATTTGCCACAAATGCCCGTGTTTGCGAGCGTTCAGCCTTCAACATCCACACAAACAAGTCGTAGAGCGGTTTGTAGAACAGACTAATCCCAAACAGTGCGGCAGCGGACATCTGAAAACTCACCGAATACAACAACGACGCATCAACCGCCAGCATTACTACGACGGTGAACGCAACAATGTTCAGCAACACTACCTTGCGCTGAGTATAGCGTGCAAGGAGCATGAATACTGCCATCACGCCCGACCTTACTGCTGATGGCGCACCGCCGGTGACGAGTACAAATGCAGCCATAGTTATCGTAAAAATGAGGAATTTCACCCATTTATTCCGCACAAAACCAAGCGGCACAAGCACAATCACCGCCACAAGCCCGATGTGTAAACCACTCACCGCCAGAATATGCGCTGTCCCTGCAAGCGCGTATTCGCGTTGGGTGTTGGCATCAAGCAGGATACGATTGCCCGTGAGCAGCGCTACGGCGAATCCTGCGGTTTCGGGCGGAAATAGGGCGATAAGGCGACACTGAATGTCCTCCGCACAAGACTCTGCAATGCTTTGGAGCGTTGTTTGTTGGTCTTGGATGCCGACCTTTGCGGCATCAGTTCTGCCCAGCCACTGCACGTCGAGCGAAGCGTAATATAGCTGTTCGTCGAAATCCGTTGGTAGTATCGGTTTTTTGGGAAATCGTACCGTTGCGGGCGCATAGATGCTCATGCCGGAAGCAAATATCTTTTCCGACTGAGGACTTGTGCGAATCGTAAGCACAATGCGGCTTTCAACGGGCGGTAATGCTTTGGCATCCACAATGCCTTGCACGATGCAGCGAACGGAGACGGAATCACGCCGAAGAATCTTCACAATTTCGCCCTTCACGACGGCTTTCATTTCAGGAACGAAGCGGCTTTGGAGGTGCTGTGGTTCAAGAAGAGTGGTTTGACGAGCATTCCAGCCGATGAGTACGCCCGCGCACAGCGCTGCAGACCAGTAGCATAGCGCCGTAAGCGACTGTATTAAAGCAAACTGTTTGAAAACAAACTGTTTGAATACAAGACACAATGCGGCAAGCAGCACGAACCCACACGAAACAAACAACCACGTGCTTTCCGGCAAAACATCCGCGAGCCAGAACTGACCGCCAACACCCAGCGCAAGCCCAGCGAGCAGTTTTAAGGCGGGGAATTGTGTTGGGTTCATCGTGTGCATTGTTGGGTTGGGTTGTCATCAATATTGCTTTTGTTGTACGGGAAGCATTATCGTGAAGGTGGTTCCGTGTACTACGCTTCCAACTTTGCTTGTAACGGCAATAGCGCCATAATGCTTTTCAATAATCCCAAACGCAATCGAAAGTCCAAGCCCCGTGCCTTTGCCCACGTCTTTTGTGGTGAAAAACGGCTCGAAAATCCGCTTTTGCACCTCCGCACTCATGCCGCATCCTGTATCGCTGATGCTGATTTGCACGGATTCGCCCTCAACGTCAGTCGTAGCAACACTTGTCGTGATGCGAATTATGCCCGTGCCTTCGATTGCCTGCACCGCGTTTGACAGAAGGTTCATCAGCACTTGATTTATCTGCCCGGGGTAGCAGTCAACGTCAGGAATTGCACTGTAGTCGCGGATAATCTCAATGCGGTCTTTGTACTGGCTTCGCAGAATCACGAGCGTTGCCTCCAAGCCTTCGTGAAGGTTCGCTTTTTTGAGGACATCCTCATCCAAACGCGAAAAAATACGCAACCCCTTGACGATTTCGGTTATCCGCGCCGCGCCGTCGCCCATACTGCGGAGGAAAGCCTGAATTTCGGGAAGAATCTCATCGAAACTGATGTCGCGTTTGAGCGCTTCGATGTGAGCAAATGCGGCGCGTTGTTCATCGTTCGCGGGCTGAAGCGTCATGTACGCCCGGATAACGTCGAGCAGGTCGTTAATGTCGCGCTGCAAGGGGCTCAGAGCGCCGGTGATGAACGTGACGGGGTTGTTGATTTCGTGCGCCACGCCAGCGGTGAGCTGCCCCAAACCCGCCATTTTTTCGGCGTGGACGAGCTGTGATTGTGCGGCTTTCAGCGTGTCGAACGCAGATTCAAGTTGTAGATTGTTTTCGTGCAGTTGTGTATTAACCGTCTGGATTTCGTGTGACTGCTCCTCCAAAAGCTCTTGCTGCTGCTGAAGTTGTATATTTGCTCGTTTTTTCTGGCGGTTATTCCATAAAAGAACAGTAGCAAAGACTATCAATGCGCCCACACCACCCAGAAGTGCGTCACGAATAATAGTTTGTTGTTGCTGACCAGCCTGAAGAAGGCGTATTTGCTGATTTTTGCGTTCCGCCTCGAACTGCGTTTCACGCCAAGCAGCTCGTTTGGCATTTTCCTCATTGACAAGCGAGTCTTTGAGCGCTGCCGCTAATCGTAGATACTCTGCGGAGCGCTTGTAATCATGTAATCCATCGTACACGTCGGCAAGGATTTGGAGCGCTCTTTGTTTATCGGGCTTTGCGCCAATGCTGTCAGCAAGCGATAGAGCAGCAATAGCATTGCTCTTGGCTTCCGACCAAGCACCGACCTTGGTGTACACTTCTGCCTGCCCGCTATAGACTTTTGTTAAGCCTTGTTTGTGCCGTAATTCCTCGCCCAACACACGCGCAAGCCCAAAGTACACCAGAGCGCTATCGTAGCGCTGCAGTTTGTTATGCGTCAAGCCCAGATTGTAGCAACCATAAAAGCGTCCACGCTTATCACCTACCTGATTATTCACAGTCATCCCCCGATGAGCATAGTCTAAGCTCCGCGTAAAATTACCCTGAGCAAGCTCTATCTCGCTCATAATGCCATAGATACTGGCAAGTTGTATGGATGGGTTATCTGCCTGACAGTATTGAAGCGCTTTCGAGAGATATTCTGTTGCACGCTCGTATTCATATTGGCTGCGATAGATGTTTCCAATGCCGATGAGTGCAAATGAATAATTTTCACGGTCGCCGCTTTCTTCGCAGACTTTAAGCGCTTTAAATCCGTATTCTAAACCGATACCGTAAAGCCCTTGCCGCCAGTATGTATTGCAAATTTGGAGGGCTGAGGCGGCGCTTCCCTTCTGATACCCAATAGATTGGCTTATTTGATAGGCATTAAAAAGGTACTTCAGCGCTTGTTCGTACTCGCCCTGTGAATAATGGGTGGAACCAATATTAAAAAATGCATCGGCAATACTCTGTTTGTCGCCCAGATGCTCGGCAAGGGCGAGCGCTTCTAAGGCATATCTGCGGGCTTTGTCAGGCATGTTGCGACGATGAACAGCTGCAAGCGCGTTAAGCAGGTGAATTTTTGCAGTATCGGCAGGACGCGCCCCCCACGTGCGAAGCGCTGTTTCCAACGAATCTGCTTGCACGACAGTACGCGGCTGTGCTATGCTCTGTTGAGTAATAAGCAGCAGCCATACACAAAAGAAAGCTCCCATGCTGCACACTGCACGAAAAGCCACGTCACCATAATAAATTTTCATAACTTGCATCGTGTAACCGTCTTCCCCCCTCGCCTGAACAAACTTAGCACTTTGCCACTAAAAAACATCGTGGAAATCTTCATTTATTGCTTTCGCTCTTGCAAACAGCTTCAATAATTCTATTGCTATGCAAAATAAATTTTGCACTCCAGTTTCTCAGAATACTCGAACCATTATTGAGGAAAATCGTAGTTTGCACCGTTCACTTAAAAATATTGATTTTCTGCCATACTCCTGATGAAAAAACTTGACCTCTATATCCTTCGTCAACTCATTGGAACGCTGGTTTTTAGCGTGGTGGGGCTGTGCGTTATCTTCGTGGTCGTGCATTTGTTAGAAAATTTGGACGGTTTTTTGGACAAAAAAACACCGACGCGCGTGATTCTGCTTTTTTACCTAAATTTCCTGCCGGAAATCGTCAAACTCATCACGCCTATTGCCATGCTGCTTGCCGCGCTATTCACTGTCGGGCGGCTCTCGAATACGAACGAAATCATGGCGATGAAAACGGGCGGCATGAGCGTCTATCGGTTGATGCTGCCACTGCTGGTGTGTGGGGCGATGCTGAGTGCGGTACAAGTGTACTTCAACGGCTGGGTTGTGCCGAAAGCAAATCAACACAAAGCCGAGATTGAGCGAAAATATTTGCAAAAAGGACGGCTTGAAACCTCACTCTACAACGTGTATTTGCGCGACACGCCAACGCGCAACGTCCTGCTCCGCTTTTATGACGACCTCTCGAAAACGGGCAATTACATGACGATTGAGGAATATACCGACGAGCATACTCCCCGCATTACGCGCCGTGTTGACGCTACTTCGTTCTCCTAC
Source organism: Candidatus Kapaibacterium sp. (assembly GCA_025358765.1). GTDB lineage: Bacteria > Bacteroidota > Ignavibacteria > Kapaibacteriales > UBA4661 > JANYIG01. The sequence continues at coordinate 12,120 of JANYIG010000018.1, read as the reverse complement.
GATAGCGTACAGGGTGCATGGAAACTACAAAACGCAATGGCACATTCGTTTAGTCGCGCTCAAAGCGCTGAACGATTGAGCGCTGAACGGCTTGACACCGCAATGATAAAGCTCAATATCAAACCCCGTGAACTTTTTCAGCTACAGCGCGGCACGGAGGAACTCAATTTTACGGAATTGCGGGAATACATTGACCTCTCGGAGCGCGGTGGCAAGGACGTTCGCAAGCAGATGATTGATTATTACGGGCAATATGCGCTGCCATTTGCCAACCTGATTGTGATTCTTTTTGGCGTATTGCCACTTGCAGCGGGCGGGCAACGCAAACGCGGTTTGGCGCTTGAAATCGGTGCGGCGATGGTTATTGCATTTTTGTATATGGCATGTGTGAAAATCGCTCAAACACTTGCGTTTGCTTCGGCATTGCATCCCGTAGTGGGAGCCTGGCTTGCCAATGTGGTGTTTTTGGTGATTGGCTTGCTGCTCCTGCTCCGCATGAGAACGTGATGTTTTAGGGCGTGAAATTTTATGGCAAAAAAATTTATAGCGAAAAAATATAACACACCATAAAGCGAAGTATGCGCTTTATGGCGACATTTCGCTTACATATTGTTTTTCACGTATCAGCGAAGAAAAAATTCGCGTTGAGCGAAATTCCAGCCATTTTACGCGCAATTTTTCTTATATTCGCCCTCGAAAACCATTATCCTTCTCCAACCAACCACACCGCGCAATGGACGTTAGCAGCGAGAATCTGCGGCTTATTCTGGGTATTAAACTCAAGCAACTTCGCAACGATAAAAGCATGTCACTCAAAGAACTTGCCGAGCAGACAGGTCTTTCTATTTCGTATCTGAGCGAAATAGAAAAAGGCAAAAAATACCCGAAGCCCGAAAAAATAATGACGCTGGCGCGTACGCTCGGAACCACATTCGATGAACTCGTGACGCTCAAAGTTGATGAGTCGCTCGACCCCATTACGGCGGTGCTAAATTCTCCTGCAATGCGAGAATTTCCGTTTGCACTTTTTGGTATTGAGCCGCAAGGCATTATGGATTTGTTTTCTGCCTCTCCCGCCAAAGCCAGTGCTCTGTTACGAACATTTTTGGAGATTTTGCGCGGCTATGATATGAGCGTGGAACATTTTTTGCTCGCAGCGCTGCGTTCGTATCAAAAGTTACATATGAATTACTTTGAGGACATTGAGCAATCGGCGGATGCCTTCATGGCAGAGCATCGCTGGAAAATCAAAAGCCCGATGCCAACGGAGCAGTTTGCTCAGACGCTTGCCGACAAATACAAGTATGAAACGGATGAAATCACGCTTGCGGAGTACCCTGAGCTGCAAAAATTCCGCACTGTGTTGCTTAATACAGGCGAACATGCTGCAAAACCCCGCTTACTCTTGAATTCCAAACTTGTTCCGCGCCAAAAAGCCTTTATTTACGGTCGTGAACTTGGCTATAATTATTTGAACCTCACGGAGCGCTCTCTTACGTCATCGTGGGTAAAAGTGGAATCGTTCGACCAAGTACTGAATAATTTCCGCGCATCGTATTTTTCCGGCGCATTGCTGATGAACCGCGACTCGGTGCAAAAAGACCTCGCCAAATTCTTCCAGAAAAAGCAATGGGACGGCATTGCATTTCGGTCGTTGTTAGACAAATATGACGTTACGCCGGAAATGCTCATGTACCGCATGACGGAGATTTTACCAAAATTTTTCGGATTGTCGGAATTACATTTTTTACGCTTTAGCCACGAGACCACGACAGGCGAAATTAACCTGACGAAATTTCTGAATATGTCTCATGCGTTCACACCCTACGGGTTAGAGTTAAATGAGCATTATTGCCGTCGTTGGCTGCCAGTAGCAATATTAAAACGCGTTCAAGGGAGGCTTTCCACCGCAGACCCGCGTAATCCTATCGTTCTCGTCCAGCGATCGCTTTTTGTTGAACGCAAAGAGGAGTATATGGTGATTACATTTGCACGTCCGTTTGCATTGCAACCGAGCTACCATTCAAGCGTCTCTATCGGTTTTTTAATGAACGATGCCTTTAAAGAAACCGTACGTTTTTGGAACGATCCCACAATTGAACAGAATCAAGTCAACGAAACGTGCGAACGATGCAGCCTTTCGGTGGAACTTTGCCGAGACCGTATTGTGCCACCAACAATGTTCGAGAAAGAGCAACGCCAACACGCCCGTGAAGAAATTATGGAAAAACTCTTGAATGGAAGTACCGTCCGGCGTACGGAGCGGAAACGCTAAACGTTCCCCAGTTATGTATTGTGAATTGAACGCTTTATCGTAAAGAAGAATATTTGACGCAAGAACAAAAGGAGTAAGCAATGGAACTTCGTGATTTCTCCCCTATCGAAATGTTGGCATTGGTGGGTTTGATGGAATACGTCATCATGGCAGATAATTTTTTGACGGAAGACGAGGAAGAGCAAGTTGGTGCTATTATGCAGGAAATCGGCACCAACCGTTACGAGGAACTTATAGATGAATTCGATACGCAATACGCGGAAGAATCAGATTTTCGCTCACTATTGGAAAGCATCAAACGTCAGGAAGCCCGTGAGATCATCTACGGCAGCATCCTTAATGCCAGCGCTGCGAATACTCTTATGGGACGGGAATCCGATCTGCTCGACTGGCTCGTGAACGAGTGGGACATCAACATAAGTTTCGACGGGGAGTCTGAGTGATGCGGGAGGGGGCGGTGGATAGTTGATGTGTCAACCATCGGGTGGATATGACAATAATTTTCAATCATCCTCTATAGCTTGTCGAAGGAAAAATTCAAGATAAAACTTCCCCGTGCCTACAATAGAGTTTATTCCGATTATTGTGCAAGGATCGTCATGCCAGCGAAGGCTGGGGATCGGAATGACATACAAACATAATTGGAATAAACTCCAATGAATGTAAGGATATGCTAAGATTCAAATACATAAGGAAATTCAAATGAAAGCGATTGTACACACTCAATACGGACCACCTGAAGTTCTTCACCTCAAAGAGGTAACCAAACCTACTCCCAAAGACAACGAGGTACTCATAAAAATATATGCGACAACAGTAAATCGGACGGACTGTGGATTTCGACAACCTGAATATCTTATTGTTCGATTGATTGCAGGAATCTTCAAACCAAAAAGAACAACGTTAGGCAGTGAGCTGGCGGGTGAAATTGAGGCTGTCGGCAACGATGTCAAAACATTTAAGCAGGGCGATCAAGTTTTTGGGTTAAGTTGTTACGTTTTTGGCGCTCATGCCGAGTATATCTGTGTACCCGAAGAAGGGTCTATAACAATAAAACCGTCTAACATGACTTACGAAGAAGCTGCCGCAATCTGTGACGGACCTTGGCTTGCATTGACCTTTCTTAGGAAATTAGATATTCAGCGAGGGCAAAAAATTCTTATCAATGGCGCATCTGGCTCCATAGGTAGTTCAGCAGTGCAATTAGCTAAATATTTTGGTGCAGAAATCACCGCAGTATGCAATACCAAAAATGTGGAATTAGTAAAGACATTGGGAGCCGATGAAGTAATTGATTATACAAAAGAAGATTTTACCCAAAGCGGGAAATCATATGACTTTATTTGCGATGCAGTTGGTAAGAGTTCATTTTTTCGTTGCAAAAAGTTATTAAAGCCAAATGGAATATATGTTTCTACCGAACTTGGTTTTTTAGTACAGAACCCATTCTTAGCACTCTGGACATCTCTATTTGGCAGTAAAAAAGTCATATTTCCGATTCCAAAAGACACCAAAGAAGACATCATATTCTTCAAAGAACTTGCAGAAGCAGGAAAATTACAATCGGTCATTGATAGACGCTACCCCTTGGAACAAATCATCGAGGCTACCAAGTATGTCGAAACAGGCCAAAAAACAGGAAGCGTTGTAATAACAGTGGGGCATAACGACCAAACCTAAGTACTGTTGTAACGATTATGAAAAGCTCTCTATCCTAAACCGCCAACTCTACAGCGCCGCAGGACAAACAATGAGCATTGTGAGCGTCGGTTCAGCGGTGTAGTTCCGTAAAATATGCGGAATAGAACCATCGAAACAAAACTCTTCGCCCTGACGAACCACGTATTCATCACCTTTGAGGATAACAAGCAGTGTCCCGCGCTGCACCACGCCTCGTATTTCAGCGTTCACCGTTGTTTCGTACTCGTTCATCTGCGATTGTGGCGGCAACAGCATTTCAAGAATTTCTATATCGTGTGCTGACCGCAAAAGGCGCATTAACACAAGCCTGTAGGAACCTTCATTCACTGAACCGTCTATGAGAAAAAAGTTGGTGCGTTTTTGCACGATGGATAGCGGTTGCACGGCGATTTTTTCACCTTTCGCACTTTTCTCATCCTGCTGCCACATCTGCGAAACAAACCAGCCTACCGAATAGTCGTAACACGCCAGTATCCGCCGAAGGTCGCTAAACTTCACCGTTCGGCTGCCGCTTTCGAGCATCGAAAGGAAGGATTTCGACAGATTCGTTCGCTCTGCTAATGCTTGAAGCGTGATGTCGTGCGAGGTTCGCAAACGTTTCAGACCGTCTCCGATAAGGGCTGGATGCTGGAGAATGTCAATCACAGGTGTACCTTAAGAAGATGGTTGCAACAATGTTTTGCATACAAATTGGCTCAATGTAAACATTGCTACGAAAATTACTCTCACAAAAATAGCCTCTCTACGTGATTGGTTGATAAAAAAATTGTAATATTGCATCTGACGTATTGCGTCATAGTTTTGCTGTCTCACTTTCACACGGCATACCTCGTATGATGGATTATGCTATAGCCTTTTTGCATGACCTCCCGACCATAGGAGTTCTGGCATTTGTATGTTTTATTACATTTTTTGAAAATGTCTTTCCTCCGTCGCCGAGCGATATGCTGCTGGTGTTTTGTGGAACACTTGTGGGGTTTTCTACGACGGGCTTTGTGCCGATGGTGCTTGCCGCAACGGTGGGGAGCGTTTTGGGCTTTTCCGTTATGTATTGGGTAGGTTTAAAATTTGGCTCGACAATGGTGGAATCCGGCAAACTCCGATTTTTATCACTCGACACTATTTACAAAGCAGAGCATTGGTTCCAGCACTATGGGTTTTGGATTATCATTGCAAATCGCTTCCTGTCCGGTACACGGGCAGTCATTTCAGTATTTGCAGGTATTTCTCGCCTTCCATTCTCCAAAACCGTAATTCTGAGCGCCATCAGCGCGGCAGTGTGGAATGCAATACTGGTGGGTGCAGGTACGGCGGTCGGCAAAAACTGGATGAAGATTCAGGATTATCTGGCGCTCTACGGGCAGATTGTTGGTGGTGTGGTTGTGGTGGCTATTCTTGCGTTCGTCATTCATAAATTCGTTATCAGCAAACGCAGCGCCAACCCGTGATGATCTTTTGGCTATTCTCCATTCACTATTCTCCAGCCAACAATGACTTTAAAAATCCGTATCTATTGCACGGCAATAGTAACATTTGCTGTATGGACACTTTTAGCTTGGAATCATTTTCATGGGGGCGTACCAAGTCACCATATTTTAGCAAATAAAGACCTGCTAGCAATCTCTAATTGGTGGGGCGGGCTGGTGCTTCCTCTTTTAACGTGGTTTCTTTTGTATCGCCTTCATAAACGAATTATTCGCTCCAACACCCTACATTCTGAAACAGCAACCTACCCAAACCATATACATATACGGTATGGATTCTTTGGTGCATTATTATTTGGGATACTCCTCTCGGTATTTTTTACGTTTGGTTATTCGGATTTGTCAGGTTATATGGTTTTAGGACTTTTCCCGCTCGCCTTACTCTTGCCAATGTACCGAGCAGAATGTCTGCTTGGATTTGTCATCGGTATGACATTTACATTTGGTGGCGTACTTCCAACTGTTGTCGGGTCTATATTTGCATCAATAAGTGCCATACTCTATCGTTTGGTTCGACCGGGAATAGTATGGATTGTTTTACGGTTTGCACATAGACCACCATTCAATAAATAACAGACCAACAACTCAAAAAGCCCGAACCAATCACATTGGTGCAATTTTTCAAAATTACCATATCCCCATCCTCCAGATTTCATGCACTTTCCCGGTATTAAAGCAGTGTTTTTTGATATAGACAACACGCTCGTCAACCATGCGGATGCGGAGAGTCACGCGATTGAAGAGGTGTTTGCACTCTACGGCGTACGCCTTTTACAGCAGGGATTGACCCTCGACACCCGTGCATTTGTTCGCGCCTACCGCCCCATCAACGAAGCACTTTGGACGGACATGGCGTTTAACCGTATCACGCCCGATGAACTCAAGCGAGAACGGTTTATCCGAACATTGCATACCGTATTTCCTGCGGCGGCTGCCTCGGAACCGATGGCATTTGCGACACTTGGCACGAAAATGGGTGCATATTACATGGAACGCTATCAGGTTCACTGGTCGCTTATGCCATCGGCAGAGCAAGCAGTGGCGCATGTTGCAGAATGTGTACCCATCGGCATTATCAGCAATGGTTTTAGCGACCAGCAGCGTGGTAAATTAGAACGTTTTGGTTGGACGAATCGCTTTTCTTCTGTTGTGTTGTCGTCAGAAATTGGCGTGATGAAACCGCATAAAGAAATTTTCGACAGAGCGCTTCAATCCTTGAACCTTGAGCATCCTTCGGAAGCGCTCTATATCGGCGATAACTATGCAAGTGACATCGAGGGCGCTTCCGAAGCGGGCTGGCGAAGCGTGTGGTTGAATCTGGATGGCAAAAAACACCCCGAGAGCAAAGCAGACTGGACAATTGGCGGTTTGCACGAACTCTTACAATTTCAATGCTTGATATAATCAGAATACCAAAAATGAATCGCAGCATCACACTATATATCGCCGCCATTCTACTTTGCACTGTTACAATTTCCGTGTGGTTGGCATCGTGCAGCAATACCCTGACGGATAGTCGTGACCTCGTATTCCCCGAAACAGGTGTGAGCTACGGAAAGTATGTTCAAGTATATTTCGATCTTTCCTGTGCATTTTCGGGCTGCCATAGCAAAGACAATCCTGCACAAGGCTTAAGTTTTGCCTCATATTTCGATTTTATCGGACGTGCGGGTTTAGTTGTTCCCGGAAAACCAGACCAGAGTGTTCTTATTCAGGTTATTGACACAAGTAATGCGCGATCGAAATTCCATCCGCTTAACTTCCAAACACGCATTACGGTAAACCAAATTCACGGCATTCGCACATGGGTGAAAGAAGGAGCGCTGTTGAATTGACGGGGTTGGTGGGGCAAATGATTATTTGCCCGTACTCGAGTGAAATTCAGTGAATAGAGCGATGTTTTCGACAACTATGAATATAAAACAGATTTTCCAAAAGATAGCGCTTGCTACGATGCTTTGTCTGGTGTGTTGTGTGTCCACATTGAACGTTCACGCACAAGAATCGCCTCCTGCATCTTCGTCATCTGCCTCGCCCGGGCAGACGCAATCTGCAGCGCCGCAGCGCGAGTTTGCGGAGACACCGGAACTCAAGCAGCCGCCACGGGTATGGCTTGTGGTCGAAGTGTTGGAGCGTGTTTCATCGGCAGGTAAAAGTAGCCTTGCTTTTAACGATGCTATGACCGTTGTAATTCTCGATAGTGCCACACAGTCACCTATCTATGCGCGTTCTGGCGAACTTGTGGAAGTTGGTAAAGCCCGCACGTATTACGTCAGCATTGTACCGCCAGCAAACAAACCTTATACCGTCGAAAAAGATGGCGTTCAAGTACTCCGCACTCCGCGTACGCTCGCAGACGACATTGTATTCCAACGTGATTTCACCGTTACGCCCGCTACCGATGCCCTATCGCCAAATGCCTACAGTTATAGTGTTTCCGAGCCGTTGTACAAACCCGCTCCGCTTGTACGGAGCGACGCAAACGCTATCGAACAAGAGCTTGCCGCTATGCGCCGTGAACTCTCGCAACTACGCCGTGCGCTTTCGGAGGCAAAACAAGAAAAACTTGACGGCAAAAAAAAACGAAAAATTTCTTCACCAAAAACAAGCAAAAAATCCACTTCGTCTGCTACTCCACGCGATATTGCCGCAATGGAACGTGAGATTGAATCCGTGCGCCGCGACATCAACATTGCAAAATCGAGCAATCAACAAACACCACAATCATCATCCCTCCAACCACGCACGATGCTTGACACACCATTGCCATCGGATTTAGCTTCAGCAATGCGTTCATGTGTCTATGTTATTCAATTCTGCGCTGTCCCGATTGAGCGCGAAGCGCAGCGTATTGCTGAGGCACTTGCCAGCGATAATGTACGCGATGCACGGGTTGAATATTTCGAGGATGCTACTCGCGGACTCAAGATGTTCCGTGTTCGTGGCGGATGTTTTATTTCCTCGTCCGATGCTCGGACTTCCATTGCCGACTACAAACGTGCTGCTGACCATTTGCACTTAGGTGTAACACCAATTGTTGTGCGAAATCCGTAAAAGTTGTATTTTGTTTTTTGCAAAAAACGCACTCATCACATCCCGTTTTCCATGATTCTTGCGTCGGCGTACATTATCAAACATCGTTGAACAACTGTTCATCTGTGTTGAAGCGTGTTTCAGCAGTTCGCAAAATCATTGTTGTCCAACCTTCCTACATGGTCAATGAACATCCTCACACAGCGCTATTTGCGCCATTCTCTGTACCATAACAACCAACAACGCAGTCAACGGACTATTTTTCTGGCGTTCATTCTTGTTGTTATCGTCGTGGCTTTTTGCAACGCAGCGCCTGTTTTCGCACAGCGAGGCGGGTTGTACTCATTTCTTCGCGACGACGCAAGTGCCCGTGCCGCCGCCATGGGTGGTACGTTTGTCTCCATGCCAAACGATGCCGCCGCCATGTTCTACAATCCAGCCGCCATCGGTACTTTGGACAGCAGCGAACTCAGTATGACGTTCCTGAAACATGCGCTCGACATCAATTCTGGTTTTGCGGTCTATGGCAACGATTTACGTGCATTTGGTATCAACGATAACGGCGCGGTAGCTATTGGTGTAAATTATGTGAATTACGGACAGTTTGAACGCGCCGACAAAAATGGCGTGGTGCAAGGCACGTTTGGCGGGTTTGATATTGCGATGTCGCTTGCGTACGCAAACAATTTGGATTCAAACTGGTATTATGGCGTTGCGCTCAAATACATCGCAAACGGCTTAGATAACGCCGGTTCTGGCGCAATAGCGTTTGATGCGGGCATGATGTATAGCATTCCCAAAGCTCGCACAAATATTGGTGTTTCGGTCTTGCACATCGGCAAACAAGTGTCGTCCATCGGCGGCATTGAGGAGCAATTACCAACGGATGTGCGAATTGGTGTGAACCATCAACTGCGTGGATTGCCGCTGTTGGTGAGCTTTTCACTGAATCGTCTTGCCGACAAACCCGCCACGGATTATTTGAATCACATTGTGCAAAATCTCTCGTTCGGCGGCGAACTATCGCTGGGAAAATCGCTACAACTACGGTTTGGCTACGACAATCGGCGGCGGCGGGGTCTTGCGCCGGATGCCGCACCACGACTGACGGGGTTTTCGGCTGGCGCTGGGATTGTATTCAAAGATTTGCGGATTGACTACGCGCTGAGTGCTGACGGCACGGTAGGCAATATTCAGCGGTTTTCGGTGAATGTACGACTTTGAATGTTATGATGACTAGTACAGAATGGGATGTTATCATTCTCGGAGGCGGTGCTGCTGGCTTAATGTGCGCCATTGAAGCGGGAAAGCGTGGTCGTTCCGTGCTTGTTCTGGAACACGCGAAGGCTATCGGAAAAAAAATCCTCATAGCGGGCGGCGGGCGCTGCAATTTCACGAATATTCACGCGAGTCACGCCCATTTTATCTCCCGCAACCCGCATTTCTGTAAGTCCGCGCTCGCTCGCTTCACACCAAAAGATTTCGTCAGCCTTGTCGAAAAACACGGTATTGCATATCATGAAAAAAAACTCGGGCAGCTATTTTGCAATGAATCTTCACGCCAGATTACAGAGATGCTCGAACGTGAGTGGACGTACGCGGGCGTGGAAATCCGCGTGAATTGCTCGTTAGAAAACGGCGTACAATCTATCACTCACAATGATGTTCACGGCGACGAACATTTTAAGCTCTGCACAAATCAAGGCGTGTTCACGTGTACAGCGCTTGTAATTGCCACTGGCGGACCATCTATCCCCAAAATGGGTTCGACGGGATTTGGCTACGACATTGCGCGGAAATTTGGGCTAAAAATTATCCCCACCAAGCCAGCGCTCGTGCCACTTACAACCGACGGCTCACTCCGCAGATTTGAGGCGCTTTCCGGCGTATCGGTGGATTCGATTGTGGAATGTAATGGTATATCTTTCCGCGAGAATCTGCTTTTTACTCATCGCGGCTTGAGCGGACCGGCAGTACTCCAAATCTCGTCGTACTGGGAGCCGCAGGATGTGATTACTATCAACACCGCACCCAACCTTGATTTCGAGCATTTTTTCAGCAAATACCGTTCGAGCAAGACTACTCTCTCCAATGCACTCTCCACCGTTCTTCCTAAGCGTTTCGTGGAGGAATTTTGCCGTATGTATGCGTCCACCGTTGCTCAAAAGCCTTTCAATACTATTTCGCAGCAAGAATATGTGAAAATTGCAGAGCTTTTGCAGTCGTGGGGCATCACGCCAAGCGGTACAGAGGGTTACGCTAAAGCGGAAGTAACTGTAGGTGGCGTGGATACAAATGAACTTTCCTCCAAAACAATGGAAAGCAAAAAACAACGCGGATTGTATTTTATTGGCGAAGTGGTAGATGTAACGGGCTGGTTAGGCGGCTACAACTTCCAATGGGCATGGGCATCAGGCGTTGCGGCAGGGCAAGCATTATAAAAAGCCATACCCGAAATATTTCTGAAATTGACGTTTTTTTCTTGCTACCGGAAAATATTATCGGTATCTTGCGGTATCCCAAGCATTTGTGTGGCGCAGGTGTGAGGGGACGCAGTTTTTCCGTCTAGTTCCTTGTTGGTATCGCTGCATTTTCGATGCGCCAATGTTTAAGGTGTTTTTTGTATGAATATTTACGTAGGCAACCTGCCTTATACCTCCAATTCCGACCAGTTGAAAGCCTTGTTTGAAGGGTATGGTCAGGTGTCAAATGCTTCCGTTGTGTCGGACAAATTTACAGGGCAGTCGCGTGGCTTCGGCTTTGTGGAAATGGCGAACGATGATGAGGCACGTACCGCTATCGAAGCGTTGAACGGTATGCAATATAGTGGTCGCGCTTTAGTGGCAAACGAAGCTCGTCCTCGTGAAGAGCGTCCACGCCGTGAATTCCGCAGTGATGGTGGTGGTGGTGGCAGAGGTGGTCGTGATGGTGGCAGAAGAGAGCGCTTCTAAGCGTACACGCTTCTTTGAAGCACCTCTTTGAAGGCTAATAAATTGTCTGGCGCATGGTTTCTTGAAGAATTCATGCGCTTTTTTTTGCCTAAAAAGGAATCTTGTCTCAAAAGTAAAATCGTATGCCAATCAGCGCCTGCGTCGTGAACACTGAATACTGCTGGTTGCGAGGATACACGAGTGTTGGTGTCCGAGATTCTACTATGCCAACGGCATAATGTGCGAACTGGAGTTCCGCACCAATGCTGAAATGTTGCGTAGCCAACCATTCGCCCCCAATCGCACCAGCATAATAAAAGCTCGCCTGATTTTCCTTATACTCATCGCTCACCTGCCCCGATAATCTCACAATATAATTCTGCTCCAGCGAGGTTGAAAGTATGCCAGTACGCACACCAGCATAGATTCGTAAGGTGGAATCAGCCTTCCACGCATAAAATACACCAGTTCCTATCCGTAAAAACGAACGGTTCACTTCCGCATCCCGCGTAGAATTATCTTCGTAAAAAGTATAGGTATGAGCATAACCGATTTCTGGCTCTACACGAAGATGAGCGCCAATCTGAATTGGCACGTACCACGTTGCCACACCTGCTGGTTGAAACTCTGTTTTTGCATCACCTAAAAAAATGGCTGTATTCAAACCTACTCCCAGACCAATGGTGATGCGCTCTTG
>JANYIG010000164.1 GCA_025358765.1 Candidatus Kapaibacterium sp. | reverse complement strand
ACCGCCAGCACAGGGCAAACAGCGGTTCGCAGAAGCCGTTCCGTTGTACTCCCCAAAATCATGCGCTCTAAGCCAGTCTTTCCGTGTGTTCCCATTACAATCATGCCAATGCCGTTTGCAGCAGCGTACTCCGTAAGATGTGTGTACGACGAACCCCTCAACACAGCTATTTTCGCGGCAATACCTTCACTTTGTAATTCTGCTGCGCGTTTGGTGAGTTTTTCCGTTACGTCTTTTTCAATCAGGTCGCCCACGTCCCCAATCTCCGTATAAACATAACCCCACCGCTTGGTATTTTCGATAAGCTCAATCACATGGACAAGATGCAACGTGCCGCCAAGCGGCTTCGCAATGTCCTTCGCGTAGGCAAATGCACGTTCCGAACACTCCGAAAAATCCGTCGGAACAAGGATGTGGACGTTCGTAAGTAATGACATAAATGTTTCCTCATTTTGCGGTAAAAAAGAATACTACTACCGTAGTTTCACGATTAGATGCGCGTTCCGGGCGGAAGAGTCCTTGAAAGATGCCTTTTGACTTCTTCAACGATGTCTTCGGGCCACATCGGTTTTTTTAGGTACGCATTCACGCCCAAACTCATCCCCATTTGCGCTTCCTCTTTCGTGATTTTTGCCGTCAAAAATAGCACAGGAATTGAAGCAGTCTCACGTCTGCTACGCAATGTTTTAAGCACCTCGTAGCCATCCATACCGGGCATCGCAATATCGCAGATAATCACGTCGGGGTGGTGATTCATTGCGAGTTGGATAGCCTCAGCACCGTTATCGGTGAAATATGTCTCAAAACCTTCGTTTATCATTAATACCTTCAAACCGCTGCGAACGATTTTATCATCCTCGACGATGAGAATTTTTACCATCGCTGTACTCCGTTCCGGTCAGTTCGTAAAAGAATTTATGCTATTGGTTGCTTTATTGGTAATCGGATTGTAAAAACTGTGCCAACTCCGGCAGTGCTTGCCACATCAATGCTACCGCCGTGCTGCACGATGGCGTTTTTGACGATGGAAAGTCCAAGCCCTGTACCTTGAATCGTTTGGACATTACCCGCACGGTGAAACGGTTCAAAAAGATTCGACATATCCTCTTCAGGGATACCGATACCTTGGTCGCGCACCTGAAGGCAAGCATATTCGCCATCACAGAGAAATTCAATCTGTATCGGCGAACCCTGCGGCGAATATTTAGCAGCATTTGTTATCAAATTCGTCAGCACCGAACGCATTAGTTTTTCATCGGCTTCAATCGTTAAATCTTCCGGCGAGCAGACGAAGTCGAACCGATGGCTATCATTATCAATCAAGCGAATTTGACGAATGATTTCTTTACAAAACGCGGATAATGCTATCGGTTGAGGCGTAAGGTCGAGTTTATTTGCTTCGGATTGACTAATAAAAATCACTTGGTCAAGCAATTCCGTTAAATTTTGCACCGAAATTCGGATATTATCAATTTGCTCATGGCGGTCTTCTGGTGAAAATGTATTGCTAAAGCGCTTCATAATGCCTGCTGCAAGCGCAATGCCACTAAGCGGTGTACGAAATTCATGCGAAACGGTCATAATGAACCGTGCTCGTAGTTCGCCGAGTTCTTTCTGTTTTTCAAGCGCAATACGAAGCTCTGCCGTGCGCTCATCCACGCGGGCTTCGAGCATTGTATTCATCTCGCGCAATTGTGCTTCCAAGCGCTTTTGAATTTGCAACTCACCACGCAGCTCCGATACAAATTCTTGCAATTCCGCCGTGCGTTGCTGCACCGTACGCTCAAGGGTTTTGTTCGTCTCACGGAGTGCCGTCTCTGTCTGCCGTATCTCCGTCACATCGGTTTGAACGCCTACATAATACGTAAGAGTACCGCTTTCGTCAAAGATTGGAGATAGACTCAGGTGATTGTAAAACTCCTGTCCGTCTTTGCGATAATTTTTTAATACAACACTCACTGGACGTGCGTTGCGAATGGCTTCGGCAATAAATGTCGTCTCTGTTTGGTCTGTGTGCGCCCCCTGCAGAAAACGACAATTTTTACCCACGACTTCCGCCATAGAATAGCCCGTCAGATGCTCGAACCCTTGATTGACATAAATAAGTGGCGTATCGTCCGCCTGCATATCAGCTATGGAAACACTGATATTTCTGCCTTCCGTGATAGCGGTCGCAATGAACTGAAGCGGCAATGCCATGATATTTAGAACGATATATGAGCAGGTTACACACGAACGCTATCCCATCGGCATCAGAATCGGGGAGCTAATCAGCCGATTCAGAATACGCTGCTTTCTATCAACATCCCTCTGCAACAATACAAAATTTTCCCACTCGTTCCAACAATACTATCAATGCCAAACAATGGTTTGGAGCAAATTTTATACCAATATGCCCTCACGTAACGTCAATGTGCGGTCTGCGGCTTGCGCGATTTCGGGGCTGTGCGTAACGAGAACAAACGTTTGTCTGAATTCTGTGCGGAATTGCTGAATAAGCGACATCATGCGATTGCTGTTGGCACTGTCGAGGTTGCCAGTGGGTTCGTCGGCGAAGATAATGGAAGGTTGATTCACAAGCGAACGCGCAAATGCCACGCGCTGCTGTTCGCCGCCGGAAAGCGCATCCGGCTTATGGTGTAGCCTGTCAGCAAGCCCCATCCGATCAAGCAGCGTTCGTGCTTTGTCGGTCGCACGTTTCTGGGATTCACCAGCTATGAGCGCTGGAATAAAGGTATTTTCAAGTGCCGTGAACTCTGGCAACAGATGATGAAACTGGAAAATAAAACCGATATGCTTGTTGCGAAGCGCTGAAAGCGCATCATTACTCGAAGTCGAATATTGATATTGTTCTTGTGGCGCGGGTGCAAAAGTGATTGTGCCGCTGTCCACATCGTCCAAACCGCTCAGGATATGCAAAAGCGTACTTTTTCCTGCGCCGGACGCACCCACAATCGCCAGCACTTCACCGCGCTGAATCTCTAAGGAAACACCCCGCAAAATCTGGGTTCCAGAAGCAGCCCCCGCCTTAGCTCGTTCTGCCGATGTGTAGGATTTAACAATATTATCAGCGCGAAGAATTGTGTTGGTCATCGTGTTGCTTCGTTTAGAAAGTTTTTTAAGGTGTAGTCCACCTCAAAGGTGGACTACACCTCATTCACGGCAGCATAATTTTTTAAACAAGGCAGTAGTACAATAGAGTTTATTCCGATTATTTTTGTATATCATTTCGGTTCCTGTACAATCATCGGAAGAAACTCTAATCTTGTTCAATTCAGTAATGAGAAACGGCATCACAAAATTATTACACAAACTGCTTGAGTACACGCACGTCATTATCGTAAAGCAAACGGATGTCGTCAATACCGCTTCGGAGCAGCGTTATACGCTCAATGCCCATCCCAAAGGCAAAACCAGAATACTGTTCGGGGTCAACACCACCCGCCTTGAGTACGTTTGGATGAACCATGCCGCAACCCAAGATTTCAAGCCATCCCGAATACTTGCAAATCCTGCACCCTTTGCCATCACAGAGAAAGCACGTAATATCCATCTCCGCACTCGGCTCGGTGAATGGGAAGAACGACGGGCGAAAACGATATTTCAAGTCAGAGCCGTAGAACTGGTGCGCGAACGCAACGAGTGTGCCTTTGAGTTCTGCAAGGCTCACGTTTTTATCCACATACAAACCCTCCACTTGGTGAAACTCCGCCAACGCTCGTGCGCTGATTGCCTCATTGCGATAGACGCGACCGGGCATAATAGAGCGAATAGGTGGCTTCTGGTGTAGCATTTGCCTGACCTGCACGGGCGATGTGTGGGTGCGAAGCAATACGTCACTGTGTGCTGCCGATTTGCCTTCCGTTTTCCCACCCGTTTCCATGAAGAACGTGTCTTGCATGTCGCGTGCAGGATGGTCGGGCGGGAAATTCAATGCCTCAAAGTTGTGGAAGTCGTCTTCAATATCCGGTCCCTCGCTCACAGCAAAACCCATACCCGTAAAAATGCTTACAATTTCGTCCAACGTCTGGCGAATAGGGTGTTTTGCGCCCGCCTCCAGAGTGCGCCCGGGTAGTGTGAGGTCAATCGTAGCTTGCGTGGCAGTAGTGGCAGAAAATTCCTCGTTCAAACGTTCAAACTCGTTTTGCGTGAGCGTTTTGAGGGCATTCAATTCCTTACCGACGGCTGGTTTTTCTTCCTTTGGAACGTCGCGCAAACGGTCAGTCAAGTCTTGCAGCGTACCTTTGCGGACAAGGTGTTTCAAGCGAAATTGCTCAATCGCGTCTTTCGTTTTGGATTGTTCAAGAGCGCGGATATCCGTCTCAATAGTGGAGCGCAGCAGGGAAATTTCTTGAAGCATAGAGTTGAGGATAACAAATAAACAACAATTTGGAGCGAAATAAGGAAATATATGAAAAACTATAGAGAATATGGAATTACTCGTCCACGTGCAATTTAGCAATTTACCCGTTTTCTGCCCGCGCTTTTATCGCATTCCCTGCCGTGTTTGGACTTCGAGCGTACGAACAATACGTTGTAATTCGAGATTTGCAGGATTGACAACAACGGCTTTGCGGTAGTATTCAAGAGCTTTTTGGGGTTGGTGTTGTTGGTTGTAGAGCGCTCCAAGTTCGGCATAGACCGCACCATTACTCACGTTGAAAGCCAGAGCTTGATTGTACCACACAACCGTGCTATCAAACGGCTGACGCGGCTGACGTGCTTGCTGGAGTGCGTAATTGAAGGAACTAAAAGAAAAATTCTTGCGCGTAGCCTCGTTATTGGGATTCAGCGTTAATGCTTGCTCGTAATATTTCGCAGCCTCACCAAAACGCTCCTGTTCGGAATGCGCCAACCCAAGTTTGACGTACAGTTTTTCCAATGCGGGTTTGTAATCGGCGGGTGACTGCTGTTGCAATGCTTCTTTGTATGCCAATGCCGAACGATATCGTACTATTGCCGAATCCGCTTGTTTGTCCCGCATTGCGATATTTCCTTCTGCATACGCCAGCCAGACTTGATTGTATGCCAGCGACGGCTCGGCACGAACGGCTTTACGCCAATAATGCACGGATGAATCGAGACGGTTTGTGAAATCGCTGAAATAGAGCGCCAATGCACTATATACACTTGGATAGGCGGCAGAATCAAGGCTCAAAGCCACGTGCAAATGCTGATATGCTTCCAAAGCGCTTTGTGCCTTTGTCGCTGGGTCGGTTGCCAGAGCAGCTTTTGTCATCATCTGGCTTGCAAAATTGACTTGAACGCGGATGCTTTTCGGAACGGTCTGCACATCTGCCTGCACAAGCGTCAAATCCGATTCCCATGCGGGATTGCGGGTGACGGTTCGCACAGAATATGCTATAGCCAGAATGCCCACGAGCGCAATTGCAAGTAGTTTTGGGGATTTGGGAATCTTTAATATAACCCACACGACCGTCAACATTGCTGGAATGGTCGCAAGCGCTATCATACGGTCGGACATCGGCATTCCGTAATAGATGACGATGTTCGACGCTATTACCATTGAACTCAAGAAGAATAGCCCGCAATATGCTAAAAAATGCTTTCTCCGTACTGTCCAGAGAGCGCCAAGTGCAATAGCCAGATACACAACAAGCCCCAAAAGCGGCTCTGCGTCTGACCAGCGCATAACAGGAATTTGATTGTAACCATATTCATACGCCAACGTCGCAGGATACAGCACTGAAAGCAGGTAACGACCAAGGATAGCGGTTTTTGTGGGGAGGCTATCAAACCACGATAATCCATTGTACGGGTTGTTGACGAGCATCGTAAGCCACGCCGTATCAGCCTCGCCCACAACGGCTGCCCTGAGCGCCAGTATCAATGCGGTGATTATGACAAACGGGATAAACGAACTGAGGATTTTTCGCAATGATAAGCCTGTGAAAAAATACCCCGTGAGTGGCAATACAGGCAACATGAGAATGGAACCTTCTTGGGATAACAATCCAAGCGCTGTTGCACCCACCCCAAATGCGAGTAATGACAATCGTTTTGCGCCTTCGTGATGATATTTTATGTACATCCACAGCGACACAAGCGAAAATAATAACCCTAATAAAATATCACGGCTTTTGATGTTTGCAACGATTTCTGTATGTGTCGGATGTGCGGCGCACAGAAGCGTTGCACCGAAGATGAGGATAGTTGTTCCTTGTCGCTTTGCTACCTCCGGCAAGGTTGTCTGAAAAATTTGCCGAAGTGTAAAAAACAATACCACCACAAGCAGCGCGTACAGACCGATGTTCACAGCATGGCTGACCGTAGCATTCCCACGCGAAACCTGTTGTTCCAGCGCAAAGGTTGTGAGCGTGAATGGGCGATAACGAGCTTGATTGTAACCACCTTCAATACCTGCCATACTGTGTTTCGTGAAGATGTCCGATATTCCCGCCACGCCTCGCTGAACAATTGCGTTTTGCGTAATAAACAATCGATCGTCCAGAACATAGCCGTAGCGTAGTGTCTGAGCATAGAGCGCTAAAGCCACAAAACAGAGGAAGGATGCTTGTACCCACGATTGTTGCCACCACAAAGGCGGCAAGAGTTTTTGGTGAGGTTGGGAAGATGTGGACGTTTGTTTGCGTTGCGAAGTCGCCATATGAACAGATACGGATTAAAGGTTGAGGGTTGTAGAATCAAGGTAGAATTTGTACCGTCCTGAAATAGGTCATTAGAGTCTATGCCGATTAACTTTTGTATGTCATTCCCGCGAAGGCGGGAATGACAGAACGCTTTCAACTAAAACCAATGAGAACCCACAAATTTTCGATTTTCAGATCATTTTTGTAAAAAACGACTACGAAAAAAAAACGGGAATTTACTTCACGACTTGTTTAGGAACGGCTTGCTTCGGAAAAGGACATAGTTCAGCAATCACACACACGCCGCATTTAGGTTTGCTTCGTGCCGAACAAACACCGCGTCCATGG
Source organism: Candidatus Kapaibacterium sp. (assembly GCA_025358765.1). Classification (GTDB taxonomy): domain Bacteria; phylum Bacteroidota; class Ignavibacteria; order Kapaibacteriales; family UBA4661; genus JANYIG01. Next base: position 436 of record JANYIG010000164.1, on the reverse strand, counting down.
CTAATCATCAAATGCGTAAAATCTCGCCACCGCTCGCGCGGAACAAGCTCCATCAATTCATATTCTAACTTCACTGCATCCTCGCCTGTGCAAAAACCCATACGATTCACTAAGCGCGTCACGTGCGTATCCACAACCATACCGGGCGTGTCGAACCAATGCGACAGCACTACATTGGCGGTCTTGCGCCCCACACCTGCCAGCGCTGTCAACTCCTCAAGCGTAGAAGGTACTTCGCCGCCATGTCGCTCCAAAAGGACTTTGCAGCAGGCTTGGATATTCTTTGCTTTTGCTTTGTAAAAACCTGTTGAAAAAATGTCCTTCTCAAGGATTTCTTGTGGAACGCTGATGTAATCTTGCGGCGAGCGATAGATTAGGAAAAGTTTGCTCGTCACTTTATTCACGCGTTCATCCGTACATTGTGCCGAAAGCATGG
>JANYIG010000149.1 GCA_025358765.1 Candidatus Kapaibacterium sp. | reverse complement strand
TTTGTTTCAGGATTAAAGCGGCACAGACCTTTGTTTGTACTGAGCCAAAGATTGCCTTTAGCATCTTCGATGATGCCCAAAATCACATCGTTTGGCAGCCCGTTTTTGCTCGTCATGCTCGAAAACTTGCTCGTAGCGCGGTCGAAACTGTTCAGACCGCCGCCATTTGTGCCTATCCACAAAACACCTTTTTTGTCTTCGTATATCGCCAGCACATCATTGTTCGACAAATCTTGCAAACTATTCGGCTTGCTGCGAAAGCTCGTAAATTTGTTCGCTGCGCGGTCGAATCGGTCTAAACCGTCTCGCGTTCCCACCCAGAGCGTTCCAGCATGGTCTTCGTAGAGCGCATGGATAACATTATTGCTGAGAATCTTCGTGGTGGTGGTGGGGGTATTGCGATAAATGGTGAACACGGGCTGACCGCTTGCCACCAAGCCGGGTTCAATGCGGTTTAGCCCACTCGCCGTACCCACCCAGAGCGTCCCGGTGTTGTCTTCCAGCATTGTCTGGACAAATTCATTGCTGATGGCTCCGGGAATGTCTGCATCAGGTTTGAACGACATGAACTCGCCTAAACCTGAGACCTCAGAGCGCTGAAAACGATTAAGTCCACCACCATTTGTGCCTATCCACAGCGTTCCCGTGCGTGATTCACAGATGGAGGTGACATCATCCGAACTTAGCGTACGAGGGTTTTCGGGGTCGCTGCGATAATGTGTAAAACGTGATTCGCCTGAAAGCGGCTTCGCATCAAGACGGTGAAGTCCGTACTCGGAACCAACCCAGAGCGTACCAGCACGGTCTTCGTACAGTGCTGATATTTCCTCGGCACCTACACTACGCGGATTTGTCTCGTCATTCCGATACAAGGTGAACTTGTTTGCTTTCGGATTGATAAAGCTAACCCCATTTTCCGTACCAACCCACACCGTGCCGGAGCGGTCTTCATAGACGCACAAAATGGCGTTATTGATAAGACTTTGTGGGTCGGATGGATTGTTTTTGAGGGTACGTACACCACCCGTCGAAGGGTCGAAAATATTTAATCCGTTTGGCGTACCAATCCAAAGTCGTCCCGAACGATCTTCGTAGAGCGCCCGAATGATGCCGCTACCGAACACCCTCTCGGCTGTTGGAATAAACGACCCACTTTTTGTAATTGGTAAATAATCAAAACGACTTAGCCCAATACCGTCGCGTCCTAACCAAATTCGCCCCGTGCGGCTGATATGCAGTGCTTCAATCGTATTTTCGCGCGGCATAGCCACAACGGAATCATTTGTAAACCGTACAAACTTTGTGGTGTTACGCTGCATTCGGTGGAGCGTTCCGCCAAACGTTGCTATCCACAGGTCGCCGCGTTCATCCACGGCAAGCCGCATAATTAAGTTTCCTGCAAGACTGGATGGGTCTTGCGGATTCGCTTTATAGATGACAAATGCACCTTTACCGCCATTGCCCGTGGGGTCGAATTTATTAAGACCGCCAAGATATGTCCCCACCCATATAACTCCAGCTTTGTCTTCAACGATAGAGGTAACGTAATTTGCGCTGAGGCTTGTGGGATTGGATGGCTCGTTTTGAAACGTTGTGAACTGTTCCGTTGCACGGTCAAATTTGGAAAGTCCGTTTGGTGTGCCTATCCATAATACACCCGATTTATCCTCGTACAGCGCTTGAATGTCATTGCCAGCAAGCGATGAGGAACTCGAATTTGAGCGATAGACTTTCATCGTATGACCATCCCAACGATGCAAACCGTCCTGCGTCCCGAACCACATAAAGCCGCGTCTATCCTGCACCATACATCGTACACTGCCTTGCGACAAGCCGTTTTTCGAGTTCAAATGCTCGAACGCCATTGTTGCTTGCGCGGCAGGTTGTATCTGCTGCGCTTGCAAAGCTTGTGCTGCTGCGAAAGCAAGCGCAGAACAACTGATAAGCAAAAAGCAAACGATGGTGCGAAAAAGGTTCATATATGGTTGATTCGAGAACGCTACGTAATTAACAGAATGGCTTGACTGAGTGATGTGGGCAGGGCGGCAAAAATTACAAAATTCGTTTGCCCATGCACGAACTCACAATTTCTGCCGCAAACACGGCAGTTTTGTTGCGGTTGTCCAAAATCGGATTCACCTCGGCAACATCCATCGAAGCAATCATGCCAGTTTCAGCCAATGCTTCCATGATAAAATGTGCTTCGCGGTACGATAAACCACCTGAAACAGGCGTTCCTACGCCCGGTGCAATTGAAGGATCAACGCTATCCACGTCAAAACTTACGTGCAGATGGTCAACATGCTTGCTCATTTGCTCAATGACTTCTTGCATCATTTTGTAAATGCCGATTTTATCCACATCATACATTGTATAGGTTTTTACATTGAGTTTTTTGATCAGTGCGGCTTCGCCCTGGTCAATGTCTCGCGCACCAATAATAACAACGTTTTCGGGATGCACTTTTTGAAATGACCCGCCGATGCTCGTTAAATCCTCCATACCATGCCCCATTGCCACGGCAAGCGGCATTCCGTGAATATTGCCTGACGGCGATGTTTCAGAGGTGTTCATGTCGGGATGCGCGTCCACCCAAACAACGCCGAGTTTTTTGCCCTCGCGTTTGCAATACGCACCGATGCCCGCCAGCGAGCCAATGCTCATTGAATGATCGCCGCCAAGCATGAGCGGAAAACCACCGTTGGTCAATACAACGTCCACCCGTTCTGCGAGTAACGCACTCACACGCTTGATTTCCGGTAGATACCGCATTCTCTCATTTTCAACATTTTGGATTTCCTGCGAGGTAATGAGAATATCTCCTTCATCGTGAACATGATATCCAAGCGCTTCCAAACGCCCGCGCAACCCCGCAATTCTAAGCGCGGATGGACCTGTATCCATACCGCGTTTGCCCGCACCAAGGCTTATTGGTAACCCAAGAATGTGAATCGTCTGCTTTGTCGCCATAATTCTCCTAAAACCTAAACCTTAAAACTATTATGATTGGTAAAAAATACGCATTCCAACACATTGTACTATAACCACGAATGTTCTTTGTACCACACAACCGTCTTGTTGACACCCTCTTCGAGTGATACCTGCTGTCGATAGCCAAAATCACGGTTTGCTTTTTCGACCGAACAAATCCAATATCGTTGGGTGATGTCAATACCCTTTTCATAATTCAACACGGGTGGCTTTTTCGAGAATCGTCCGAAAAATTCTGAAACCCCTGCAATGCCCATCACAAGCGGATGTGGAAGGTTAAGCGTGAGGGCAAATTTCTTATGCATCGCTTTGAGCGTTGCCTGTGTTACTTGATCCCACGTGTAAAATTCCTCCGATGATACAAAATATGCTTCGCCAATAGTATTTGGTGCCTCTGCAGCATCAACGATGCCACGTGCAAGATCTTCAGCATGAACAAGGCTAATATATTTTTCGTCAAAACCAATGCGTGGCGAAAGACCTTTATTCACAGTTTGGAAAAATGATAAAATTGCCGTATCACGCTGCCCATAGACCGCCGGAGCGCGAACAATCGTTACGGGGAGCGCATCTTTCACGGCAAAAACTTCGTCTTCGGCAGCTTTTTTGCTTTCAGCATATACAGTGAGTGGGTGATATGGGTCAGATTCCACGACAGGTTTATCCAGTGCCGTAGCGGGTCCATTTACCGAGAGGCTGCTGGTGTGTAAGAAGCGTTTGGCGTTAGGAGCGGTTTTCAAAACAGCATTGATAAGATTTCGTGTACCGATTTGATTTCCCTGAAAAAACTCCTCGCGGTTTCGTGCTGCTGTCAGCCCTGCGATGTGTACAATAAGGTCAGCGCCTTCAACGGCTTTATACAACGATTGTTCGTCCGCGAGCGAACCGATAGCGCGTTCTATCGGCAAACCTTCAAACCATTGCAAACTGCTTGTTGGTCGTGCCAGACAACGAACGGTGTAGCCGCGTTTCAGCAAAACTTCCGCTACGTGGCTACCCACAAACCCTGTTGCTCCTGTTACAAATGCTATCATTGATGATTGAATTGATGGAAAATGCTGCACTAAAGCCCCAAAGTTCGTGAAAAATCCCCATTTTCCGGCATGAAAATTTGCTAAACTTATCCACAGATAAAAATCTTACTGCTCAATTGCTCTATCGCAGGAGGAGTTTTTGTATTTTTACGACCACGAATAATAATAATTCTTCAAACCAGCAATAATGAGGCTTTTATGCAAGATTCTGTGCAGGATTCTATTTTTATGAAAATTATCCGCCGCGAAATCCCCGCGACCATCGAATACGAGGACGACGATATCATTGCTATCCGCGATATTCAGCCGATTGCGCCCACGCATATCCTCATCATCCCGAAAACACTCATTCCGACGGTGAACGACCTCGCCGAAGCCGATGCCGCCTTACTTGGACGGATGGTATTGGTTGCACAAAAACTGGCAAAAGAAAAAGGCATTGCCGAGAATGGTTATCGGTTGGTAATAAATGTGAATAAGGATGGTGGGCAAACGGTGTTTCACCTTCATTTGCACTTATTGGGTGGGCGGACACTTGCATTCACGATGTGAGGTGACCTTATTAGACGAATCAGTAAAAAACGAGCGGGAATAATGTTGATTTTTTTTAGAGCGGGACAATCAAAATTACACGGGATGTTCGAGTAATTCGACGGTTTGGAGTTCGGCAATTGTCGCTACGCCGGTCAGAAACATAACGGATTGCAACTGCCGTTGCCATGCGATAAGGAGGTCGTGAAGCGCTTGTTGACCGCTTTGCATCAATATTTGTAGCATCACCCTTGCAACGCCTGTCATATCAGCGCCAAGCGCAAGTGATTTTGCTACATCCATGCCCGAATGGACACCACCGGACGCTATAAGCGAAAACGAATGGGCGTGTTTCAGCACAAAAATCTGGCGGAGACAGTCCACCGTTGGAATACCCCAATCCCAGAACGCATCAACCATCTGCGGGTTTTCCGTGCGAAGAATCTCAACGCCCGCCCAACTTGTGCCGCCCGCACCTGCTACATCTATCACCGCTACGCCAGCATCCAAGAGCCTTGCCGCCACCTTACTGGAGATGCCCGCTCCGACTTCTTTAACAATGATCGGAACGCCAACGGTTTTGACCAAATGTTCAATGCCCGCCAACACGCCACGAAACGTCGGCGAACCCTCCGGCTGAAGCAATTCCTGAAGCGGGTTTAGATGCACTGTGAGGGCATCAGCTTCGATTAAGTCCACAATGCAGTGCATTTTATTCCACAAATGTGGCTTTGCTACTTCTGTAGCACCGATGTTCGACACCAAAGCAATCGTCGGTGCGCCACGCCGTGCGGCTTGGAACGTGGCATGATGTACACTATTTTCCAATGCCTGACGCTGTGAGCCAACACCCATCGGTAATTGAAGCGATTCACACACCTCTGCGATTTCACGATTTATGCGTTCTGCTTCGTCGTAACCACCTGTCATGCACGAAATCATTAGCGGGAATGAGACAGACTTTCCGAGAAACGTCGTTGCCGTCGAAATCTCAACAAAATCAATCTCTGGCAGTGCATTATGCACAAACTCAAATCGCTCAAAGCCGCTTGTTTTCTGGCGGAACGATACGTCGCTCTCGACACAAAGCTCTACGTGGTCACGTTTGCGCGACGATGTTTTGCCAGAAGACGTAGGGGAGGTATTCATGAAAATTTAGGCTGTCATTCCGTTTGAGGCGATTGAGAATCATACTCCGAACTCTCCTCCCGTCTCACCGTTGCGGAAGATATTGATTCGGAATCGGCTGCGTCGGGCGCTCGCTGTCCCACAGGACAGAAAGAATCCACCAACGTTTGCCATCGTTCAGGAGTTGAATGCTGTTAATGCCACGCATAAACGGTTTGGCATCATCTACTTTTGTGCGGCTTTCGTAGGTGCTGAACGCATGAAGAATATGTCCGTACTGTTCTGTACGTCGCAAAAGTTCACGCTCGAAAAATCCGCGTGACTCCAACACCGCGCCAGACCCCTTGATGTACTCTTCTGGTGTCATCACCCGCACGGCAGAGCCGTTTGCGCCTTTGCTTGTATCGGAAACGCTTGCCATCAGTCGTGCCGATGAATGGAAGAGTGCCCGAAAGCGTGCCCAATCTCGTTTCTGTCCCGCAGCGCCGGAAATTACGTCATAGAGGGCTGCTATCAGTGCATCCGGCGAGGCTCCATCTTGTTCAACGGTGGGCAAAACATTGGAGAGTTGTTGTTGCAACACATACTCAAAGCGCTCAGAACCGCGACGTGAAGCAGCTTCCGACGGTATTGCATCGAATACGCTCAATGCTGTCATCAAGAGGATACTACAAGCAATGCTCATTGTATTGGTTTTCATAAGGATTCAATTGAAAGCATGTTCGTACGTGAACGTAGATGAATCGGGCGACCAACAGAAATAACCACTGTTGCGTCTTTGGGCAGATAACCACGCTTGACGAGTGCTTCCTTTACGGATTCAATAGCCTCGTCCGTAGATTTCGATTCGGGTATTTGAATTGCGTGAACACCCCACAGTAAGCTGACTTTGCGCGAAATAGCAAGATCGCTGGTGACAGAAAAAACGGGAATCGAAAACTTCCGCGAAGCCATATACCGAACGATTTTGCCCGTAGCTGTAACTGCCGCAATCGCATCCACGCTCATCTCGCGGATAATCGTCCCAACTGCTCCCGCAATTGCATCGGAGCGGTCATCGGGTAATTTAATGTCGAGTGCTGCCTCGGCACGCCGAACTTGCATTTCTGCCGAACGATTCATTTCTTTTTCCGCTTCGGCGCAGATGGTCCGCATATACTCTACAGTTTCGACCGGAAACGCACCAACACTGGTTTCTGCACTCAACATTACGACATCCGTTCCGTCGAAAACGGCGTTCGATACGTCGCTTGCTTCGGCACGAGTTGGACGCGGGTTTTGAATCATGGATTCAAGCATTTGTGTTGCCGTAATAACGGGTTTTGCTTGGTTGTTGCAAAGTGTGATAATTCTTTTTTGAACGATGGGCACTTCGGCGGCAGGAATTTCCACGCCCATGTCACCACGTGCTACCATCACGGCATCGCTTACATCCACGATGGTTTCTATATTGGTAATTGCTTCTGGCTTTTCGATTTTGGCAATAATCCACATATCGCCGCCGTGTTTTTTCATAAATTCGCGGGTTGTGATGACATCTTGCGCCGTGCGTACAAACGAGAGTGCAAGGTAATCGCAATCGTTTTGGATGGCAAAAATGAGATCTTTTTTATCCTTTTCCGTTAGCGATGGCTGACTTACACGCACGTCTGGAAGGTTAATCCCTTTGCGAGATTTGAGCAGACCGCCATTTTCGACAATTGCAGACACAATCTGCCCATCAGACGAGAGGGCTTTTACTTTGAGCAAGCCATCATCAAAAAGAACGGTGCTGCCAGGTTTAATATCTCTGCCAAACGTCGGATACCGCACAGGAATTACGTCTTTCGGCTGCTTGAGTTTTTTCCAAACAGCTTCGTCCGCAAACTTTACTGTTTCGCCGTTAATGAGGCTTACACCAGCGCCTTCAAGGTCGCCTACGCGAATCTTCGGACCTTGCACGTCGGCAATAATCGGAATATGAATGCCTAATTTTTTCTCGACGGCACGGATAATGGCGATAGAGCTTTTGTGAACCTCCTGCGAACCATGCGACATATTGAGGCGGAAGGCAGTTGCGCCGACGCGAAGAAGTTGCTCCACTTTTTCTTCAGAGGCAATTGCCGGACCAAACGTACACAAAATTTTGGTTTTGTAGTGCGTCCGAGACATATCATTGGGCTTAAATTGTGCTCCTGATGCCGCGGATGCAGATTTTGCCGCTACTGGTTTAGCCATAGCTTTCGAGGCAGTCTTTGGCACAGGCTTCGAGGATACTTTCGCAGGGGATGCTTTTGTAGTAAGAGGCTTCGAGGCGGTTTTTTTGTTTTGCACTGCGGATTTTGCAGAGAGTTTTACCGCAGATTTTGCAGTAGGCTTTGTAGCTTTTTTCGTCGCAACGTTTTTCATACCATAGCACAGAATAATGAAGAAAACTTGTATTTGCCTGATGTTGGAGCATTGGAAGCCAATGTTGGAAGCCAATGATTGTTCTACGTATATGTTTTGCAAGATAGGCATTTTCACGCATTCCTGAAACAGCTTTGCGGGCGGGTATTCGCCGCAAAATGTTCCATTAGCCGAATTGAACGCAATCAATCATCAATTTTATCAATCTTGTTGTTCTTGCACACTCGAGGTTGCATTGCCCACCGCTGGTAGTTCTACAACAAACGTCGCGCCTGCCCCAAATTCACTTTCGCACCAAATACGTCCATTCATAGCTTCTACCAAGCGTTTGACGATAGAAAGCCCCAAGCCCGTTGAATGCTCGCCACCCGTCGGTCGTGCTGAGAGTTGTGCGAACTTCCCAAAAAGTTTTTTCTTGTCCTCGTCCGATAAGCCTGGACCTTCGTCCCGTACACGAAGAATACATGTCGTTTTGGTGGTTTGCCTTCCATCATCACTATTGTCGATTGAAACAAAAACCGATCGCCCTCGCGGCGAATATTTGACGGCATTCGAGACGAGATTGGCAAGAACCTGCTGCGTGGCACTTTCATCTGCATATACGTGTACAGGTGCAGGGGAGTTTTTGATATGAAGCGTGATGTTCTTCGAGGCGGCATATATCTCCTGCTCTTCGACAACGGCGTTTACCACTTTCTGAAGCTTGAAGGCTTTAGGGGTGAGCGTGATTCTCCCGTGTTCAACCGCATTCATGTCCAATATATCTTTAATGAGCATAAACATACGGTCGGAAATCTTTACAATGCGGCTTGAGTGTTCGCGTATCTCGCTCGGCTCCAAATGGTCGTGAGGCTCGATCATAAACTGGGCAAGAATACGAATGTTTGCGATGGGATTTTTCAGATCGTGGGCTACGATATTAAGGAGGTCTTTTTGCTCTGTATTGAGCTGCTCCAACGCAGTATTACGCTCGTTGAGCGTCTCGTTGACGCGCTGAATTTCTTGTGATTGTTTGTCCAACTCTCCAATTTGGTTTTGAATCCGCGCATTTGCCTCAAACAAGCTGTCGTTGCGGTCTTGAAGCTCTTGCGTACGGAACAATACCTCACGTTCAAGGCTTTCATTTTGCTGTTCGAGCCACTCGTGGCGTTCGCGTTCATTCGTTTTGATAGAGGCTATCATCTGGTTAAACGAATCCGACAGAAAGCCAATTTCATCTTGATGCCAAACAGGAACGGTAATATTCAGATTGCCTTCGTTTGCGTATTGAACTCCTGTGAGCAAGGTTTGTAGGGGTTTGAGGACATTACTTCGTAGAAAATACGGAATCCCGACCAACACAAGTGCTGTAGCAAATATTATCAATCCCAGAAACACCAAGGTTTTGCTATGAAGTTCAGCACGTAAGATATCGTAGCGAAAACCCGCCTCGTAGATTGCTCCATTCAATACAAATGGATATACAAAATACATCACCTTGTTATTGCTGATCAAATCGGCATAGTGCATAGATTTTTCAGTATCAATGGGACGAGTATTACGAGGATGGAGGTGGCTTGCTTCAAGGTGTGTATCTGTTTTGTATAGCAGTGTGCCTGTCGTGTCGTCGGGCGATGAGCGCCGCATAATATACGTAACATCGGCGTAAGCCGCCGTATAGCGCTGTAGTGTCGCTGGTTCCGAGGTGTTTGCATTGAGAATCAATGACCGTATTATCTCGACTCGCTGTTTCTGGCGTTCTATGAGAGCATTTTCGGAGAAGGAAATGGCTATAAATCCCGTCGTTCCAAGTATGCTCAACAACATGGCGAGAACGGTAAGCAAGATTTTTGTTGAAACCGATGTTGTGCTGGTAGCATGATTCAAATACACTACCGCAAAGCTAAAAAGATATAATAAAATGCCGTTACTTTGAATCACGCTGGCAGTAATGGGCGAAATGACATCGGCATCACGCAAAACGGTGACCAAACTGAGCAGTACAACGCTTATCAACACGTATGCAAAATGCCGTGAGCCTTTTGCGCGGGGATGCTCCGACAGCAATGCACGTTTCCATCCCGACGCGATTGATAATACGTTTGACGAAGCGTTTGGTAACTCGGTCGCAGCAAAAATGAACGTATTGCGAAAAAACACAATAATCGTCCACAGCGAACAAAGCAGTACGACTGCTCCCGGCACATACAGTAATTGTATGTCATTGATGAGGCTGAATACGCGTTGATAGATGTACAAACCACACAAAACCGTCGTTCCCAAAAGCATGAATGTGGTGATGCCAGCCACAATACGGCTTTCACGCGGTCGGGTGTTTGTGGGGAAGTGATAGGCGAAAAACAGCATCAATACTTGAGCCAATGCAACAAAGATGTATTGTATTGCTCCACAAAACACCTGCCAATGTGTGTTGAAGGAGAAATAGGTAAACGCACACAATTCAAATGCCACGCTCACAAGAAAATACGCCACCAAGTAGCGCACTGCGATAGATTTTACCTTTGTTCGCACCAGCACAGAGGCAATCGCACACATAAGAATCAAATGGGTGAAACTCTCCAGTGAATGCTGTGTAAGTCGAAGAGAAAGGAATTCTTGCAAATTAGCTCCAGTAAAATCAATGATGTATTCCAAACCACATTAGCACCAACCCAGCCCGTGCAGCTTTTTACCGAATGTTTGGCAAACGTGTCCTCATTTTTTTGTCGTATCTTTCGAGAAGATATTTTTTAAAAACGACGGTGCTTTATCTTTCAGCGCTTCTTTTGCCTTTTTCGCAGCTTCCTCTTTTGCTTTTTGTTCAAGCTCTTTTGCTTTTTTTTCAGCCTCTTCCTTCACTGTTTGCTGCGCTTTATCTATTTCCTCTTGGGCACGTTTTTTCGCCTCTTCTTGCACTGCATCAAGTACCTGTGATGCAGCATCTTGTACACCCGCCAGCGACGGCTGTACAATAGGGTTGTCAAGTGTTCCAGTTACTTTGATATTGATAGGAATCGGTTTTGATTTTAACTTTTCCACGCCAGAATTCAAGAGTCCGCCGAGTGCCGGAATCGAAGCTGCTAGACCGCTCGGAATCTTGTTCGCAGGCAGGTTCACGGTGAGCGTGTAATCCACCGATTTGTCAATGCCATTCGAGCCTGAAATCATTACGCTCGTGCCACCCACCGTGAAGCTAAACGGCTTGACATAAAGCCGACCGTTTTTTATTTCATAATACGGCGTTGCCTTTGGAATAGTTGGATTCTTGAGAAAATCAAGGTTCAGCAAGTCCGCCACCTGATTGAGCGGCTTAAAATCCTCAAATTTCAAATTTGTCACTGAAAGCCCGCCATTGCTGTTAAAGCTGTCCCACACAGGTTTTAAATGTCCGTCTAAATCCGTAGCCAACGCAATGCTCGCACCAAAATTACCTTTCAAAAACTTTGCAAACGGCGCAAACTTCTGTAAACTCTCAAATCCATCGAACGCTTTGGTAAAATCAAAATTGCCGAGCTTTAGATTAAAATCCGTTTTCGGATGTGCGGGTTCGTGCGTGTCGTAGCTGCCGTTCATCACCACCGAGCCACCAAGTAGTTTTGCGCCAACGTTCTCAAGGCGGAGTACCCTATCGCGTAAAGTCATCTTGCCTTGTGCTTCATTCAACGTCAGATTCGTATATTTCACTTCTTTCATGTTGCCAGACATGGTGAAATCTACGTTTGCAGGTAGTTCAATACTTGTAAATACGCTGTCGGATTTTTGTGTATTAGCACGGTCAGCGGAATCCTTTAGCCACGGATTACAATCGAAATACGTTGATGTAATGTTCAATGAGCCTTTCAGCGTATTGTCACTCAATACGTATCCCATCACGTTTTCGAGTGAGCCTTCCATTCGCAGATTACTTTGACGAGAACCGTTCACGCCCAATGTAATATCACAATTTTTCAATGCAGCATTTTGAGGGCTTACGCTAAGTGTTCCTTGTTTTACGCCAATTTTTTCGGGCAAATTTGGTGCTGAAAGCTCGAAATTCTCCACCGAAGCCTGTCCCGATGCCGCAAAGTCGGTATAACGTTTTTGTTTTACGGCAGAAAGATTTCCCTTAAAATGAACATCTGCCGCCACCAGACCGCTTATCTCTTTGCCCGCTAACTTTTCAGGTGGAATCAGGTTCCGTACGTTTGCCAGATTCACACGCCCTTTTACGTTCGCACTCACGAATGGGTCGGAGATAGGCGTTCGTATTTCCATATCCATTTGAAGCGGGTCACCCGCCATCGTGAGCGACATCCGTTTCAGTGCAATAACGAGTGCGTCAAGATTCGAGCCGCCCGGACTTTTTACCGTCAAATCCATGAAAAAGTTATTCACGGCGCTTGGCAGCTTAGGATACTGAAACATGCCGTTTTCTGCAACGGCGCGAAGCTCAAAACCCGGCAGTGTGGAATCGTTCAACACACCCTTCACGAAACCGTTGATGGATGCGGTTCCTGAGCTTTTGAGTTCTGAAAAATTGCTGGTGTAAACCGCCGGAACAAGCGACAATAAATTCTTGAACTCATTGTTTTTTGTGGCAAAACGAATATCCATTTCAATATCATCCGTTGGCAGAAGCATAAAACCCTCAAACGAGGCTTTGAGCGCGTTCAGCGAAAACTCATTTTCGGTAAGCGTAAATTTCATTTCCTTCAAATTCATCACCACATTGAGGGTCAAATCTGCTTTCGCGGCATTCAGCCACGTTGTGCCACGCTGCGTAAACGTCACATCCGATGCGGATTTGGTGGCAAGGGTGAACACGTCTTGGGCAAAATCGCCGCTGCCGCTATGATTCAAGTGCGTAAGCGCTATCTGGCGGTCGGCAAGCTCGCTGTTGAAAAGAATCGTTCCATCGCTAATGGTATATTTTTGCAAAGCAATCTTTGCCGATGACGGTTTTTCGGGTTTTGTTGGTTCGGGTGTAGATTTGGTAGGTTTTGCAGACGGCGAGGTAATGCGCCAATTTGCGGAACTATCCTGCAAAACGTGGGCATAGATGAATGGTTTTTCGAGCGAAAGTGCTATAATTTTCACGATATCCTGCCGCCAATACGCAAGCAGGTCAGCGGTGAGTTCAACAGCGGCGCAGTGCATAAGCGTATCGCCCTCGAACGGTGCTTTGTTCAGCACACGCAAGCCTTCCAAGCGAATCGTAGCGTTCGGAAAATTCCGAAGCAGCGACAAATCAAGCGCAGTGAAATCCATCGTAGTATAAAATTTTTCGTTTGCCTCGCGCTTGATGGCAGCGATAATTTTGTCTTTGAAAAAGTATGGAATGGCGGCAAGTCCTGCAATCAGAATAACAAGCAGAACGGCGACGGTGATGAGGAAACGCTTCATAATAAAACGGGTGTGGGATGAAAGATGTGAGTTGTAATTTAAACAAACGAAAGTTTATTGAATTTTGCGCTTCTGTACAAGGTAAATGTGCGGTTTTATTATCGCAAAGCTCTTGTAAAAAAATCGCATGAAATGTGCTGTAAATCGGCTGAAGAAAGAATCATGCGTAAAAAATGCGACAAACGTGTAAATTTGTACTCTGGAAACGTTTTTGTTTATATCCCAGCCTTATCATAGCAATTTTTTTTAATGCTCACGAGTTTGAATTATGAGGGGTCGTTCGGTATCAAATCTTGAACGCGTACGTACCACGGCTTGAATACGTAAATATCTCTTAAGTAAATTTTTAAAACCTGTTTTTTTGTTAGGAGTGGAGTTGTGAGTACCGAACAAATTCTTGCTAATCCAAATATTCCTCAGCCCGCGCAATCTTCGGCGGCTGATTTCCTGCCTATTAACGGCACGGATCACCTTGAACTCTACGTAGGCAATGCCAAGCAAGCGGCATATTATTACCAAGCGGTGTTTGGCTTTGAGATGATTGGGTATTCGGGACCGGAAACGGGCGTACGTGACCGTGCGTCCTACGTGCTGAAGCAAAATAAAATTCGCCTTGTCCTTACAAGCGGTTTGAATTCTGATTCTCCGATTTCCGAGCACGTCCGCAAACACGGCGATGGCGTAAAGGTAATGGCACTTTGGGTGGATGACGCTGAAAAATCTTTCTACGAAACGGTTAATCGTGGTGCTACACCTGCCGCGCCGCCGCGTACTCTCAAGGATGAGCATGGCGAGATTGTGATTGCTTCGATACATACTTACGGCGAAACATTGCACACATTTGTGGAACGCAAAAACTACAAAGGCGCATTCATGCCCGGCTACGAGCCGCGTCAGAGCAATATTCCTATCGCCCCCATTGGATTACTCCACGTTGACCATTGTGTTGGAAACGTCGAACTCGGTGCAATGAATCAGTGGGTGAAGTTTTATGAAGACGTGATGGGCTTTAAACTGCTGATGACGTTTGACGACGAGGATATTTCGACCGAATATTCGGCGTTGATGTCGAAAGTTGTCTCGAATGGTAACGGCTACATCAAATTTCCGATTAACGAGCCAGCGGCAGGGCGCAAAAAATCACAAATTGACGAATATCTTGAATTTTACGAAAGTCCGGGCGTTCAGCACATTGCCATTGAAACCAACAACATCGTTCAGACTGTTGGCGAACTTCGCAAACGCGGCGTGGAGTTTTTGACCGTGCCGGATACTTATTACGAAAACCTGCTTGACCGCGTGGGCGCTATCGAAGAAGATTTGCAGCCATTGCGCGACCTCAACATTCTTGTTGACCGCGACGATGAAGGGTATTTGCTCCAAATCTTTACCAAGCCTGTGCAAGATCGCCCGACAATGTTTTTCGAGATTATCCAGCGCAAAGGCGCAAAATCATTTGGCAAAGGTAATTTTAAGGCGCTGTTTGAAGCAATTGAGCGCGAACAAGCACGACGGGGCAATCTTTAATATGCAATAGTTTGGACAACAGGATTTTGGAGTGCAGGATTTATTCCGCATCTACCCTGCCGGAGATGGCGCATGCAGATGGCTTCCAGACTTAGGCAGAATAAATTCCGCACTCCATAGTGTAGTAATGCCCGAACTATTGATGAATAACACTGTTTCTGTTGCACATAATTCTCACACTTGAACTGTCAATACACTAACCCTCACAACCTGAATGAAAAGCGAATCGGTACGAACCGCCTTAGAACAATCGTTTGGCATCACCAATCTTGGCGCTCTGCACTATAATCTGAATGCTCCGAACCTCTACGAACACGCCGTATTTTTGGAGGAGGGTGTTATCTCTGCTCACGGGGCACTTGTGGTGGAGACAACGCCCTTTACGGGACGTGCTGCCCAGGATAAATTCATTGTGGAAGAACCCGCTAACAAAGAGAAAATCTCGTGGGGCGAGGTGAATAAACCATTCGACCAAGTAAAATTCAATACTCTCAAAGCCCGTGTTGCTGCGTACTTGCAGGGGCGTGATGTGTATGTGCGGGATTGTTTTGTTGGTTCCGATTCAAAATATCATCTTGCGGTGCGGGTTGTGACGGAACACGCTTGGCAAAGCCTGTTTGCGCGGAATATGTTTGTGGAAGCTGAGGAACGTGATTTAGCAAGATTTGAAGCACGATTTACGGTTGTATGTGTGCCTAATTTTAAGGCGATTCCCGAGATTGACGGAACGCGCTCGGAAGCATTCATCATTATTGATTTTTCGCAGCGTCTGGTATTGATCGGCGGCACAAAGTATGCTGGTGAAATCAAAAAGGCAATGTTTACCGTGATGAATTATTTGTCGCCTATTAAACGTGTATTTCCGATGCACTGTTCCGCAAACGTCGGCGCGAAAACAGGTGATACTGCACTGTTTTTTGGGTTGTCGGGAACGGGTAAAACCACACTCTCAGCCGACCCCGAGCGCAAGCTCATTGGCGACGACGAGCATGGCTGGGCGGACGAAGGAATCTTTAATTTTGAGGGTGGTTGTTACGCAAAAGTTATTGACATCGCGCCAGAAACCGAGCCGATCATTTATCAGATGACACGCAGTTTCGGGACGATTTTGGAAAACGTAAAGCTCGATATTCAAAGCCGTAGCATCAATTTTTCGGACGCTTCTATCACGGAAAACACTCGTGCATCATACCCGCGTACAAGCCTGACAAACACAATCATCGTCCCGCGCAACAAAGGACCGCATCCGCGCAACGTCTTTTTCCTTACGGCTGATGCGTTTGGCGTGTTGCCGCCGATTGCCAAACTCACACCAGAGCAAGCAATGTTTCACTTTTTGAGCGGCTACACGGCAAAACTCGCTGGAACGGAACGGGGAGTAAAAGAACCAACAGCAACCTTCAGTACGTGTTTTGGAGCGCCCTTCATGGTGTTACCGCCTGCCTCGTATGCCTCGATGCTCAAATTGCGTCTGCAGAAGAACCGCACTCGTGTGTGGCTTATTAACACTGGTTGGACGGGCGGCGAGTACGGAAGCGGTGACAATGCGCGGCGTATGACGCTTGAACACACGCGAGCGCTTGTCGCAGCGGTGCTTAACGGCGCACTTGATAATGGCGAATTTGTCAAAGAGCCTTTTTTTAATCTAAGTATTCCAACGTCGTGTCCCGGCATTCCGGCAGAAATCCTGAATCCACGCGCTGCCTGGGCGAAGCCAGAGCAGTATGATGTGCAGGCAAAACGGCTTCACGACTTGTTCGTGCAAAATTTCGAGAAGAATTTTGCGGGCATCGAATCTGTCGTACTTGCATCCATCAAATTTAATCCGAATACGGTAGAAAAAGCGGATGCTCAAAACACAGAGGCTCGGAAAAATATACCACAGAAAAACGATGTTCAAAAGAATGAGATAGTGGAAATCGGCGCTCAAAAGAATGATGGCAACAAGCTGGAGCAGCCACAGCTGCAAGGTGAACAACGTTCCGAACGACGCGATAATCCCCGCAATAATCGGCGAGGCGGTCGCCCTGATAATCGTCCCAACAGAAACATTTCAGGGGAAACCCCAATTACACTCGTGGCGAAATCTCCAAAACAAAAACCAACCGAGCAGGCACCATTGGAAGGTTTGGGAAGGAATGAGCCGGAACTATTCGCGGCAACGGGTTTGGCAAAAACTACAGGGACAGATAAAGTTGCAGAGCTACCCACCGTCACAGGTCAAGTAATTGCTGGGAAGCCTACCAAAGCAGGTGGTAAAGGTACGGACAAACGGCGTCCTGCACGTCGCGCACCTAGTAAACGCCCTGCGAAAGGTGGTAAAGCTATGGACAAAAAATCCCCGAATAGCAGTGCCGATGCTGATTCACAGGCGTAATTCACTGATTGAGCTATAATTACAATGCAAGCAACAGCATAGGAATCCGTGTATGGACATCAATGCAAAATTTCACAATTGGAAAACGAGATTTCAAACTTTTATTCAAACGCCAGAAGGGCGCGAATGGTACTGGTACGGCAGGTGGTACGCAGGTTTTATAGCGGGATTGTTGTTGTTGCTTATCCTCATGGATACGTGGGTTATGCCGCATTATGTGGGGTTGGATAGAGTTGTAAGCGTACCAAGTGTTGTGGGAATGAACACGTCCGCTGCACGGAAGATGTTGGAAGATAAGGGATTATCGGTGCGTGTTCGGAATGAATACTACAACAATAATGTTCCAGCGGGCTATATCACAAACCAAATTCCCTTCCCAAACACGCAAGTCAAGCCTGCCCGCACCATCTATTTAGATATCAGCAAAGGTAAACAACTCCTTGAAATGCCTGATTTAATCGGGCTAACATTGCGTGATGCGAAACTCAAGTTTCTTCAGATGAATAACGGCTTAGAGCTTAATCGTGTGTCGTATAACTACAACAAAAACCTTCCGCCGGATGTTATTGCCTCGCAAAGCATTTCTAAAGGCACAAAAGTTGCCCAAGGTGCTCAGGTTGACGTTGTGGTAAGCCTCGGCGCTGAAGATGCCTATAGCGTTGTACCGTTGCTGATTGGCAAAGGCGTAGAAGAGGCGAAACGGCTGATTGCTACAGCTGGTTTGACGTTAGGCGAAGTTGTCACCGGCGAAAAAAATGAGACGATGCTGCCGGGAACGGTTATCAATCAAATTCCTCCGGCAAAAGATTCCGTAAGGTCTGGTACACCTGTGACGCTGACCGTCAGTAAATAACTGTTATTGGGGCAAAAAAAATGACTATTCTCGTGTCACTTGGTAGTCAGCCTTGTCAACCGACTTCATCCTGATAAAATTGCAAACAAACGCCGGATGGCAGAATAAGGTGAAACTCGCGCCTGCCCCACGGCTTGAATTCAAGCGAACCAACGCGGCAGGGCAGATGACGATATTCCTCGTACAGTGTTTCAAGGTCAGAAACGCCAATACTGCAACTTGCATTCTCTGCCCACACTTGGTTATCGTTCTGCACGAGATTAAACGCAACCTTGTCACGTTCAATACCCGCCATACCTTCGCCCTGCCAAACGACAGAAAAGCCCATGTATTCCGTGTAAAAGGCAAGCCCCGTTGCAAAATCGCCTCCGGCTGGAATCAACGGAGTGATAGAGTGAAAAGATGCTTTCATTCTGTATTCTTAAAAATTGGACAGAGTTTGTATTTACTGCTTCACCGTTGCTCGCGCAATCTTCATTGCTTCGGGAAAGAGCGAAACCCCTTTGTCAATCTCCTTGCGCTGCGTATAGGCAGCTACAAACTCAGGGCTTGTCGTCCAGATATAGGACGTGAGGAACCCCTTTATTTGGCGTTTGATGGAATCTTCCTCGCCCTTGAATGCCTCTTCGTTCCAAGTAACGTTTTTCTCTTTGGCGATTGCCTTAAAATCTGCCATCATCGTGTCGTCCACCTGAAATTTGTTTAGAAACAGCGTCAAATCATTACTGTAGGATTCGCGGACAGCATTACCTTTTGCCAAAATATATTTCTCGCCAAATTCGCCTAGAACGCCAGCTTTACCAAGCTCTTGACGGAATCTGCTCGCCGTGTCGCTTTTCACAACGTAATCCGGCACAATACCGCCGCCGCCAAACACGACCCTACCGGCTTCCGTTTTGAATTTCGGGCGTGTTGAGTCCCGTTCGTTGCGGTGTTCAAGGTTTGCGCCTTCATCAAGTTCTTCACGTCCTTCGAGGGCGTAATATTTGCTTTTGTCTTTGTAGGAACGCTGGATACACCGCCCCGATGGTGTGTAGTAGTGGGCAATAGTGAGGCGCACGGCAGAACCGTCCGGCAATGTGTAGGGAAGCTGCACCAAACCTTTGCCAAAGGATGTTTCACCCACAACCAAACCTCTGTCTAAATCTTGCACTGCACCCGACACAATTTCGCTTGCAGAAGCAGAGCCGTAGTTGATAAGCACCACGAGCGGCATGTTTTCAAGCGTTCCACCGCGCGTAGAGGTGTACCGCTCGCTTAAGTCTTCGTTGCGAGCTTTGGTATAAACAATCGTTTTGCCGCCCGGAACAAACTCATCGGCAAGCGCATACGCCTGATTCAGCAAGCCGCCGCCGTTCCACCGCAAATCCAGAACGAGCTTTTTCATGCCCTTTTGTTTGAGGATGATTCCCGCCTGACGAACTTCATCGGTCGTCGTTGCTGCAAATTTATTAACATAAATATATCCTACGTCTGTTCCTTCAATCATATATGCCGCATCTACCGAGTGAATCGCCACAGCTTCGCGGGTGATAGTGACGGGCAAAAGGTCGCTCGCACCCTCACGTTTGATGGCAACGGTTACGCGGGTTCCGGGCTGACCTTTAAGTTTGAGTGGTACGTCGGCGGACTTCAATCCAATGGCTGATTCGTTGTTGATTTTCACAATTTTGTCATTGCATCGTATCCCAAGCCGTTCGCTCGGTCCGCCAATCGTCGGTGCAAGCACTGTGATTGTGTCGTTAATGATTCTAAACTGTACGCCAATACCAGCGTAGTTACCTTGAAACCTTTCATTCTCGATTTTTTGCGTTTCTGCTGGAAGATAAACTGAATGCGGGTCAAGCGTTGACAGCAAGCCACGAATAGCGCTTTCGGTGAGCTTGCTACTACTCACGGTGTCCACATAATTTCGTTTGATAATGCTTAAAATATCCCCGAATTTGCGTGTTTGGTCGTACACATTGTCTGGTTTATCTTGGGCAGAAAGTATCTGAACACTTATTGAAGCAGTGAACGCACAAAGCAATAATTGTGCGAGGACAGCGCGGAGGCTCCGACGGCGTGGAGCAAAAAAGGAGATCATAGAATTGTGTATGAAAGTATGTGAAAAAAGTGTGCAGATTGGTTGCAAATGCCTGAATAGCGCCGTAAACAGGGGCTGCTCATGCTGCGATTGTTCGGTTGTGGTAGTTGGCTGCAATAATCTGTGGAGAAAAATGTCTTTTACAGGTGTCGTATATAAGGCGCTGAACAGTTATATTTGTAATTTGCTTGTTACAGCTATGTGAAACGACGTGATGCACAAATGAAAAATCAGAACTAACGTAGTTCAGTGGCGATATGTTTCACGAGCGGTAATATACAATTCGCACTAATCAAAAGCAACTCATCGGAATCACGAACTATAACTATGACGAACATTGCCTTAAAAGCAATTTCCCTCCTCAGTACGTATAACAATATCTATGGCACGAGAAATCCTCGACACACGACAAAAAGCACTTCGTATCAATCTTGACCCTCGATGGTACGGCACATTTGCAGAAATAGGCGCTGGTCAGGAGGTTGTTCGATGGTTCTTCCGCACGGGCGGAGCGGCAGGGACAATTTCCAAAAGTATTTCCGCCTACGATATGACCGTCAGCGATGCCATCTACGGCGAATGCGACCGCTACGTGAGCCGCCCCCGCTTAGAAGGAATGCTCACCTACGAGCATCATCTCAATATCCAACGACTTCAGGAAACACGCGGCGATGATACCGCGTTTTTTGTGTTTTCTGATACCGTTTCGGCACTCAGCTACAAAGGTACGAATGAGTGTCATGGGTGGATGGGTGTTCGGTTTCAAGCTCGTCCGCGTGACGAGGACAGCCAAATCATCATGCACGTGCGAATGTTGGACAAAGAAAACGCTCTCCAGCAGGAAGCATTAGGTATTGTGGGCGTGAATCTGCTTTATGGTGCGTTTTTTCTGCATCAAGAGCCTGAACAAGTCCTTGAATCACTACTCGATGGTTTGACCACCGACCGCGTGGAAATTGACCTTATCGAATTTTCTGGCATTGAGTTTCGCAATGTTGATAACCGATTGATGAGCCTGAAACTCGTCCAACTCGGGTTAACCGAAGCCGCAATGTTCTCTGCATCTGGCGAGGTATTGCAACCTTCAGAAGTACTCTACAAAAAACCGGTGCTGGTGGAACGCGGCAGCTTCCGTCCTGTGTGCTACGTTCACCACGACATGCTGGAATGTGCCTACGAAAAATTCTCACAAGAGAGCGGCGTAAACGGTGAGGAGGTAATTCAACTAAAGGAGCTTACCATGCACAAACTCATGGCGTTTGATGGTGAAGTTGAGCCAAAGGACTTCTTAGCACGGGCGGATTTACTTGCCTCGACGGGTAGAACAGTATTAGTATCAGACTTTTTCGAGTATCATCGTTTGGCAAGTTATCTTTCACGCTATACCAAAGAAAAAATTGCTTTGACAATGGGTGCGGGAAGCCTTCTGGAGCTTTTTGACAAACGATATTACGACAATCTTGATGGCGGCATCGTCGAAGCCTGCGGTTATCTGTTCAAGACCGATTTGAAACTCTATATCTACCCCTTTCAAGACCCAGTCACGGGTATTTTGACGAAGGTTGACAATCTCCCAATTCAACAGCAACTCCAAAAACTCTACGAATATTTGGTGGATAATGGGCAGATAGTCCAACTGGAAGGCTACAACCCTGATTATTTGCATATCTTTACCCGTGATATTCTGGAGCGTATCAAAAATCAGGATATGGAATGGGAAGAAATGGTTCCGCCAACGGTGGCAAAAATTATCAAACAACGCCAATTCTTCGGCTACAAGCGCAACGCACGGATGTGAGCTTCACGTATAGCAGAAAATTTGTAAGGCTCAAACGTTAAAGACAGGGTTTCACTACAAAAAAAATTTGCACATCAATTCTTCATACGCTATTTTTGTAGGCTATACACGAAATTACAGAAAAATTCTTTATTAGATTTAGATAGTTATGAAAGAGATTAGTCTTATTGACGCAATGTCAATCGCGCAAGCAAATGAATTGCGCCGAGTAAAAAACAATGGCGAAGCAGTGAATATGCCAAGTTTCCGTCCGGGCGACACCGTAAGTATCGCGGTTCGCGTTATTGAGGGTGATAAAGAGCGGACACAGAATTTTCAAGGCATTGTGATTGCTCGTCGTGGCACGGGCGCTGGTGCTACGTTCCGCGTTCGCAAAATTTCCAACGGCATTGGTGTTGAGCGTATTTTCCCGCTCCACTCCCCAATTATCCAAGGCATTACTGTCGTCAGCGAAGGTTCTGTGCGACGTGCAAAACTCTACTATCTGCGCGGCATGACAGAGCGCCAGATGCGTACAAAAACACGCAAAAAAACATCAGCAGCAACAGCGAGTGCGTAATTACACTTGGTAGTAACCTGAAAAGCCGTCTTCAATGGATGTTATAGTAATTGCCTACGCCTTTACTACCAAGGCATTGGTGCGGTTCTCGGTATGATGGAAAAAGTTAATCAAACGTTAAAAAGCAGATACAGAAGTGTTTCTGCTTTTTTTGTTTACTTCTTTTTGCTAACATTCGCCAAAGCTACAAACAAAAAGTCATAAAACGTACCATCCAATGATTCGTTTCCAGCACATAGACTATCTCTACGCTTTAGGCGTTCTGCCTATATTTGTCGCACTCTATTGGCTCTACAGGCAGTGGCGGCGGCGTTCATTAGCAGCATTTGGCGACCCTGCGCTTATTGGGCAGCTTTTCCCTGATGTTTCGTCCTCAAAACCGCGCTGGAAGCTCATTTTGGCAATGTTTGCCTATTTATTCTTTGTTCTGGGGCTTGCAAATCCGCAACTTGGTACAAAGCTCGAAGAGGTCAAACGCGAAGGCGTGAACATAATGATTGCACTCGATATCTCGAACAGCATGAAAGCGGAAGATTTGAAGCCAAATCGTTTAGAACGTGCGAAACAAGCCATTGCCAAGCTCACCGAAAAACTTTGTAACGACCGCATAGGTTTGATT
>JANYIG010000035.1 GCA_025358765.1 Candidatus Kapaibacterium sp. | reverse complement strand
TGGCAAGAACAATGGCACCGCCAACGTGACAACAGGCAACCTCATCATGGTGGTTGACGATACACCGGACAATATTAAAACCGTAGGTGAGTTGTTGCGTGGACAAGGGTACCGCATTATCGCAGTAACAAGCGGCGAAGCGGTGTTTGAAGCACTTCAGCGATACACACCGGATTTAATCCTGCTTGACATTATGATGCCTGATGTTAGCGGAATAGACGTATGCCGTCGCTTAAAAGCTATTCCGTCGGTTGCTCATATTCCTATCATCTTTTTGAGCGCCCTGTATTTCAAAGAATATATTCTGTCAGGTTTTCAAGCGGGCGGCGTTGATTATGTTACCAAACCATTTGATGCGTTGGAGCTGACGGCACGTGTTCAGACACATTTGGAAATCGTAGAATCCCGTGCTATTATTCTGCGACAAAACGAAGAACTCAAGCGCCTTCATCAGGTCAAAGATGATTTTATTGGCATTGCCTCCCACGATTTACGAACACCACTTACGGGCATTCAAGGCATGGCAGAAATTATGTGGAAAGAGAACAAACCACCCGATAAAGTACGCTATTTTTCCAAAATGATTTTTGACGCAGCGGTACAGCTCAATGGATTGTTGCAAAACTTGCTTGACGTGCATCGCATTGAAACCATCGGATTGGAACCGCAAAGGGCAGCGTTTGACATTATCCAAACGGCACATACAATTATTGACCAACACCAAGAACGAGCGGAGGCTAAATCAATCTCACTTCAGATTCAGTCAGAACGGGAGTCGCTCATCATCACCGACGATGAATCAATGGTTCGGCAAATATTGGATAATCTTGTCTCGAATGCCATCAAATACTCGCCAAAAGAGAAAACCGTTATTGTGAGAATATGCTATCAGAAAGCAACAACAAAACCTCTTAAACATAAAAGCGTCCGCATAGAAGTACACGACGAAGGTCCCGGGATATCCGAAGATGACAGAAAAAAAATGTTTGGCAAATTTATTCGTTTATCAGCCAAACCAACCGATGGTGAAAGCTCCACGGGGTTAGGGCTTTCCATTACAAAAAGTTTTGTCGAGGCGTTGGGTGGGCGTATTTGGTGCGAGAGTGAGCTTGGCAAAGGGACACAATTTATTGTTGAATTGCCAACGTTAAATGCAATATCGGCAGACGGCAAGCAGTCTTGATGAGCTGTTCCAACAGACCACTACATTGGGGTACGGGATTTATTCCGCTCTTCACAGGTATGAAATAAATGTCGCACTCCAATGCCTAAAACCTCCGCCGTGTAAGCTGATTGACGCATTGTGTCAGTGTGAAGGCAATCAGCTTACCTTAAACCTTCTCCCAACGTGCAGCGCTCTAAACAACAGAATCAGAAAGCAACGATTTGTGATTCACCAATACATTTTTCTTATTTTTTTGGAGATGCGCTCATGCGTACAAACAAACTGGCTTCCGTAGCCGCTCTCGCCTTTGGCATTTGCCTTACAACGACTGTTTTTGCCCAACAAACACCTGCACCGAAACCTGCTGCAACACCTAATCCGGTTGTTCAAGCTGACAAACAGAAGGTAAAAGATGATAACGCTAAAGTTCAAGCAGACAAACAAGCAACACAGCCTGATCGCCAAGCAGCAAAAGCAGCTGAAGCTCAGGTAAAGACGGACAATCAAGCAATCAAAGCCGACAAAGCGGCTGGCAATCAAACACAGTTGGACGCTGACAAAGCAAAACGCCAAGCAGACGTTCAAACCCGCAAAGAAGATGTTTCCAAGGTCAAGGATGACAAAGCTCAAACAAAAGCGGACAAAGCAGCACGTCATGCTGATCGCCAACAACTCAAGATGGACAGAAAAGCCGCAAAAGCTGGTCACTAATTGCTGGCTGGCGGAAGAAATATAAAGGCACAAGCATAATACATGCTTGTGCCTTTTTCATTACCATTTCCCTGCAACGCCAGAATAATAGGCAGATTATTTTTTACGGACAGAACCCGCGCCGGAAATACTTTTATTGACACTTTTGGGATCGCCATGATAGACGATGTCGCCTGCGCCAGAGACCCGTACATCTAACTCTTCGCTAACGTTTACTTCCACATCGCCCGCGCCGCTCACGTCCACCTTCACCGTACGTGCTTGCAAGCCTTGTGCATTCACATCACCCGCACCCCTGGTTTCTACTTCAAATTTTTCTGCCGTTCCGCTTGCTTTCACCGAAGCAGCACCGCTTGTTTCAATCGTAAGGACTTTCGTCTTCACTGATACATCCACACTGCCTGCGCCGCTTGTTTCGATGCGGAGTTTTTCGTTATTTACCTGAGAAAGTCGGACATCGCTTGCACCGCTCGATTCAACACTTTCAATATTCTGCGTCGTAGCCTTGATACGGAGTTTTAATTTGGGTGAAAGATGTTCTTTCGACGTGATATAAAGTGTGTTGCCACGAACTTCCGTTGAAATCAACGCCAGCAGATTATCGTCGCCGCTAATTTCGAGTGATGCGGATTGTCCCGCAACAATTTCAACATCGTACGCCCCGCCGACTTCTAATGCCGTGAATGCACCGATTTGACGCTTTTCTGTGCGTTCGGTTCCGTTGCCGTGAACACCCATAAAATTCCAATGCCCTGTCATGCGCGAAAATCCTGACATCCGTGAAACGCCTGCCGCAATACACACTACCGCGACAACGAGAAGGAGAATGCGAGTTTTCATAAAACCTCCTGAAAGAATGTGAATATGATAAAGAACGGTAAAAACAAAAGAGAGACATCGTGTTTTTGTAATGTAACGTAAATTTTAGCTGTGTGTTTCATAAAAATTTGCTACATTTGTAATCTTTCTCGAAAAACTTTGATAAGAGTATAACGGCAACAAATCAACATCATAATAACACTAACTCTGTAGAGCAATGAAACGCACATATCAACCAAGCAGAATCAAGCGCCGCAAAGTACATGGCTTTCGCCAGCGCATGAGTACGAAAAATGGTCGCAAAGTATTGGCTGCGCGTCGCGCAAAAGGTCGTCATAAATTGACCGTTAGCGACGAATCACGCAATGGGTAAAAATAGGCACTGTAATGAGTGATTTTTGAGGTCAATTCTTCAGACAACGCTCATAGTAATAGCATACACCACCTTGGAAGCGCTCTATATGGTTTCAAGGTGGTGTTTGTGTGTTTACGCGGCGCGTGATTCATTTTCCCGATTTTTTCATTCCTGATTTTCATTGCATCATACAACTTGAAATCAAGAGAGTATGCAGTTTGAGCCTCGTCCACATTTGCGATTGCAATCACTCAAAGGCTTTGAAGCCTTTGGCACGGCGATGAGCAAAGGACAACGCTTCTCGGCGCGAGGAATCACGGCATTTGTGGTGTTTCGTTCTCCTGCTCCCAATGATGCTGAATTCTCCGCGCCACAAACGGTGTTTTTTGGCGTGACAATGAAAAAACGGACACGACCAGCAGTTCTTCGTAACCGCATCAAACGATTATTGCGAGAAAGTTTGCGATTGGCATTACAACAAAAAAAACAGGATAAAAAACACGATAAAAACAATCTCCGCAACACGACAACCGTGAAGAATGGAGAGCAATCACAAGAAATCTTCGAGTCAATCGTTCTTGTGTGCAACAACATCCCCGAAAAGCCAAATTTACTGCGTCTTGAGGATGTGTTGCCAGCCGTAAAAAATATTCTCAAACGCGCCAGAGAGTATTACAAAGAGCATTACGAAGAGCAGCACAGCAAGCAGATAAACACGAATGAGGTAGCAAGTGAGCATATTTCGCACACATAACCCTGTAGCACTTCTGGTACTCTTGCTCATTCGCGGCTACAAGACCATTATATCACCTTTTTTTCCGAATACGTGCCGATTTTATCCTACCTGTTCGGAGTATATGACCGAAGCAATCCAATCTCATGGTGTTCTGCGAGGCGGTTGGATGGGACTAAAACGCATCGGACGATGCCATCCGTTGCATCCGGGCGGTTTTGACCCCGTTCCCAAACCCAACAATGATAACCATTGACATCAAATGTACAATAATCCCAGCTCACTTCATCTTCAATCAGAAACATAATGGATAGACGACAACTTACTGGAATGATTCTGCTCGGCTTGATTTTTGCGGCATATATGGTCTATATGTCCGTCAACACCAAGCCCGCGCCACAAACCGCAAAAAGGGCAGATTCAACGGCATCGGTAGCCGCATCCAAATCCGCACAGACCGTGCCACAAGACGCATCGCCGTCTTCTCAAGCCTCCATCACACCCAGCACGGATACCTCTTCTTCCATAGTCATGAAATATGGAGCGTTGTTTGAGTCACATCTGAGTGGGAACGAACAAACACTAACTATCGAAAACAATCTTGTTCGTACAACACTCAGCTCCAAAGGCGGAGTTTTGCGTGAATGGTATTTGAAAAATTACAAATCGTGGTTTGGTGAGCAAGTCCAATTGATTCCGTACTCCAATACGAAAGGTGAACTTGGGTTGTCGTTCACAACACACGAAGGCAAGGACGTGGATACACGAGATTTGTATTTTACGCTTGCGAGTTCAAAAGCACCAAATAATGGCATTATCAAGCTCGGAGACAACGACTCGCTTGTCGTCACAGCTGCTCTGAAGCTCAGTAATGGTGCGACTATCATAAAAACGCTGACGTTTTATGGCAACCGTTACGATATTGGCGTTGGCGTGATGATGACGGGCATGGAAAATGTGATTGCCAATCGCCGTTATGAGTTGAGCTGGCGATCCGGCGTACAATATCAAGAACAAAACAGCGTTGAGGAATCAAAAGCCGCAAAAGCCCTGATGTCGCAAAATAAAACAGTGGAAGAACTTGACGCGAGCGACGTTGCAGCACCTGTGCAGACAAACGGCTCCGGCACCATTGATTACGCCGCTATCAAAACGAAATATTTTACTGTTGCGCTTCAGCCTAAATTCTTGAATGGTGAACCGGCGGTGTATCTGGATGGGCATCGCACTTCGGCTACACACGAGGGATTTGTGGAGCATTACGGTATGACGTTCCGTTTGCCGACGAATAACAATCTCAAAGCTGATCAATTTACAGCGTATTTAGGACCGATTGATTACGACATCGTAAAAAACTACGGCTTGGAGCGCACTGTTGACCTTGGTTCGCGGTGGGTGATTCGCCCGATTGGTGAATTTTTCATGCTACCGTTCTTGCAATTGATTTACAAAGCAATTCCAAACTACGGCGTGGCAATTATCCTCTTCTCGTTGATACTCAGAGTGATGATGCAACCACTGATGTCGTCGCAGATGAAGTCCAGCATGAAGATGCAGCTTTTGGCTCCGGAAATCGAAAAACTCAAGCAAAAATACAAGGATGACCAAACCGCGCAGCAGCAGGAAACCATGAAGCTCTACGGTGAATATGGTATCAATCCTGCGGGCGGGTGTTTACCGCTCGTGCTACAATTCCCGATTATGATTGCGCTCTATAGCTTGCTCGACGGCGCTATCAGCCTTCGTCAAACGCCGTTTATCTGGTGGATTCACGATTTATCTGTGCCGGACGTTTTGTATAAACTGCCGTTCAAAGTACCACTTGTGGGTGTGGACAACATCGTCGTGATGGCGTTGTTGATGGGCGCAACGATGATTCTTCAGCAAAAACTCATCACGCCGACCGCTGCTATGCCGGGTGGTCAGCAAAAAATGATGATGTATATGTTCCCCATAATGTTGACGTTTAGCTTCTCGAATCTGCCATCGGGTCTGAGCTTGTACTACTTCGTGCAAAATTTGATTGGCATTGCCTATCAAGTGTATCTGACGAAGTTCTCAAAAAACAAAATGACCCTTGCTGATCTCAAAAAAGCACCCAAAAAAGAAGGCTTCTTGCAAAAGCGCCTCCGCGAAGCACAGGAAGTTGCTGGGTCACGCGGCAAGGCACTCCCGGAACAGTCGGGACAAGGTTCTTCGTCGAACGGCGCAAAGAAGAAAAAATAATCGGACGTTGACTTCCGAAAGACTCAGGTAATACAGCAAAAACCGCAGTCGAAAATTATCACAGCCTTCAAAGCATCTATAACGTTGCTTTGAAGGCTGTTTCTGTTTACAAACAAAACACCGTATAACATAAAAAATATCCCTACAACACTCCTGACATACTGTTGTCAGTAGCGTTTTATATTTTACACCTGTTCACAAATTATCCATCCATTTCGGAGAAAAGTATGACTCAGCAAATTTTCGTCAACCTACCAGTAAGCGACCTCCAAGCGTCCATTGGGTTTTTCACCAAACTTGGGTTTTCGTTTAATCCGCAATTCACCGACGAGAATGCGACCTGTATGATTATTTCCGACACAATTTTTGTGATGCTGCTCACGAGAGAGCGTTTCAAGGAGTTTACCCACAAAGACGTTGCCGATGCACACAAGCACACCGAAGTGATGATTGCGCTTTCTGCAGAAAGCCGCACAAAAGTGGACGAGTTTGCTGATAAAGCGTTAGAAGCTGGCGGCACATTCGCAAACGAAGCACAAGATCATGGTTTTATGTATGGTCGCAGTTTTAATGATGTGGACGGACATCTCTGGGAGGTGTTTTGGATGGATCAAGGCGGGATGCCGCAAGCATAATTCACATCAAAATATTTCAAGTACTGCATCGCATCAAGAAATGGGCATACGCGGGGTTTGGGATTACCTTTATTTCTGCTGCTGTCGCTCATGTTGCGGTTGATGGGGTTAATGGGCAAACCACATTTCCGCTTATCGGGTTGCTGATACTTGGCGTTTCGTATCTTTATTTTCACAAACAAAATGCACAAGCCGCAATAAAACCTACGTTGTGTGCGTTCGCGTTCAATCATTCGCCATTTCTATGAAATTGAGAACCATTTTCAATTAAACATTAACACCTAATAGCACTATGGCAACGCAGACCACATCAAGCATTTGGTACGTTATCAAACAATCACTCAATGGCGAAGAGCAAGATTATACGCAAGGCAATATACGGGAAGCGGTGTTTTTGCTGGCTATTCCGATGATGTTGGAACTCTGTTTGGAAAGCGTTTTTGCGGTCGTAGATATGTTTTTCGTTGGAAAATTAGGCGCAAATGCCATTGCTACCGTTGGTATGACTGAATCAGTGATGTTTTTGGTGTACTCCCTCGCAATGGGCATAAGCACTGCTGCCACGGCAATTGTAGCCCGCAGAATCGGCGAAAAAAATCCTGAAGCTGCTGCTCATGCTGGAGCACAAGCGGTGGTTCTTTCCATCCTCGTTGCAGCTGTTTTTAGTATAATTGGGCTGGTCTTTGCGCGTGAGATTTTAACTCTGGTGGGCGCAAGTCCCGCCGTTGTCGCCGAAGGCACACCTTTCACGCGCACTATGTTTGGCGGGGCTGTGGTGGTGGTTCTTATTTTCGTTATCAATGGCGTATTTCGCGGTGCGGGCGATGCTGCAATGGCAATGCGGAGCTTGTGGATCGCCAGTATAACCAACATTATTCTTTGCCCGATTTTTATTTACTTTTTTGGTCTGGTGGGCGCGGCAATAGCGACGGTTGTGGGGCGCGGCACGGGCGTGGTGTATCAGGTGTGGCATTTGCAGAGTGGACATGGCGCGGTGCGATTCAATCTGCGACGGTTTAGGCTTGACATAAACATCATACGCTCTATTTTCACGCTTGCTGTACCGGCGGCATTTCAAAACATTATTGCCAGTGGAAGTTGGGTAGTTTTGGTTCGGCTCGTGGCAGAAACGGGTGGAATGGCAGCCTCAGCAGGGTATCAAATTGCCGTTCGGAATATCATGTTCTTTATGATGCCCGCATGGGGTCTAAGCAATGCTGCCGCAACGCTTGTTGGACAGAATTTGGGCGCTCAACAGGCGCAACGCGCTGAAGAAAGTGTCATACTAACAGCAAAGTATAATGCGGTGTTTATGAGTTTTGTAACGGTACTGTTCGTTTTTGCATCCGCGCCGATTATCGGCATATTTTCGCACGATGCGGCGGTAATAGGATTTGGAACACTCTCGCTCCAAATTATTGGTTCCGGCTATATCTTCTATGGTATCGAAATGGTGATGATACAAGCATTAAACGGTGCCGGCGACACCAGAACACCGACGATCATTCATATTATCGGTTTTTGGTTCTTTCAAATTCCGCTTGCATACTTTTTATCCAAAGGATTACATTGGAATGCGGCGGGGGCTTTTGCTGCCGTTCCAATTGCTGAAACGCTGATGGCGCTTATTGCATGGTATTATTTCAAAAAAGGCGCTTGGAAAGAAGTAAAAGTGTAGAATGTGTTATTGCTATTTTTTCGGCGTGATCAATGTCGTGGACAAATCGCCTCTTTGGTATCCCATTTTGTTGATGCTTTCAACTCTACCTTGCACCTCAGCTTGGCGGAAAGCTCAGGGAGAAATTTCTTGACAAATAAATTCACTCATTTTCGGAATCAACTATAAAGGAGCAATACACTATGCAAAAAATCACAACATTCTTGACGTTCAATGACCAAGCCGAAGAAGCGGTGAACCTCTATACCTCGCTCTTTAAAAATTCAACAATTAAGAGCATGAGCCGCTATCCAGACAATGTACCAGGGCTTGGCGGCAAAATAATGGTGGCAACATTCCAGGTTGAGGGGCAAGAGTTTCTGGCGTTAAACGGTGGTCCGCATTTTACATTCGCGCAGGGCATATCACTTTTAGTGAACTGCGAGGCGCAAGAAGAAATTGATACGTTGTGGGAAAAACTCTCGGAGGGCGGAGCACAATTAGATTGTGGCTGGCTGACGGATAAGTTTGGTGTGTCGTGGCAGATTATCCCTACTATTTTGGGCGAAATGATGAGTGATAAAGATGCCGAAAAATCAAAGAGAGTCGTAGAAGCATTATGGAAAATGAAGAAAATTGACATTGCTGCACTAAAGCAAGCCTACAACGCATGATACGATAATTTTCACAACAGTTGTGACAGAAAGGGAAAACTATGCGGAAAATAAAACTACAAATGCAGATAACGGAATAACTGATCCTGTAGATACCATTATTCTTGGACGAAATCTTGCACAGGGCTTCATTCCTCATTGGACTGCACTTGCTGAAAATCCAGAAACCAACGAGGATTTTGTCCGCAAACGAACAAAAAATGTTCATGTTGCGGACAGTTGTTATATGCGAACCGTTTATTTGCTTGTGGCAAAGCGGATTTGCTGCACGTCGCTCCAGAGGATATAGCGCGGTTTTGCGCCTGTCAAAAGCACGATGCCGCTATTACCTTCGTTCACGTCGTTCGAGTCGTCGAGACGAAGTTTTTCACCGTTGGTAAGCTGCACTTGTGCCGATGAGCCTTCGTTCGTGATGCTTGCTACTTTGCGGAATGGAATTTCATATTTTGTGCCACCGATAGAGCCGTCAAGTGTTTCAATATCAAGGCTTTCGTCGAGGTCATATGCAATCTCACTGCTTAAGGTTTCACCGTTTTTGGTTTGAATCATTGCTGTAAGTTTTTTCGGTGCAGCAAAGTCGCTGTAAGCAGCAATAGAGCCGCTCACAGGCGTTTTAAGAATGAGTTCTTGGAAATCCTCCCACGTGACGACGACGTTCCCAAAGCGCGGGTCGCTCACAACGATGCCGCGATTGTCCTCGTCAACATCGTTTGTGCCGCTCAAATATTGGTCTTCGCCGGATTTGAGCTTGACCGTTACCCCCCGACGATACTTTTTAATGGACGTGATATTGCCAAAACGCAAGCCCACGTTATTATCGTCATCGTTCTCGCCGTCGAGCATGTCGTTATCAAGAGCTTCTTCCTTATCCCATTGAATCAACCCTGTAAATGTCCCGTTTAGGGTCTTGACTTCGCCGTAAAGAGGCGTTCCGAACTTAGCGGGAAGTGATTTGGGGGTCGGCATAAACTCAATCATATCAATGGTTTTCCAACGAAGTTGCGCTTCACCATTTATAGGATCGAGTATTTTGATGGTTGCACCAATATCGTTCGAGCCGCCGTCAATGTCAACCACGGAACCATCTTTGAGCGTCAGCCGTGCTTCGTCGTTGCTACGAACGTTAATCTTTGCAATGTCGCCAAAGGCGCATTTGAACTCGTGTTCAGTGTTCCACGAATTACCCCATCCACCATTTTTGTTGCTGCCCCATCCAAACCATGAGGTCAGATTTGCCCACCATCCGTGTCGCTTTTGCTTTCTCATGCGGTTAGCGTCGTCGCTCGACACATATTTTGCAAAGGGGTTTTCCGTTTTTGTGCCATTAAATGTGTGGTTCCACAACACCTCTTCTTTGCCCCAGCGCATAGCACCTTGGTATGTCTTGCCGCTTCGGAGTGTGATTTTGCCGTAAATAAAGCCCTCATCGCCTTCGCCAGCACGGGCAGTAGGCGAAATAGAAAGTACAGTCACAAATGCAGCAAGGACAAAAAAAACGCTACGAAAAAATGTGGTATGAAATGATTTCATGGTGTTTTGAGAATTGCATGACAAAGGGTTTGTGAATTATTTTTGGTGTACGAATATTGTTGGTAAAAAGTTACTCTTACCAACAGATACACCAAAAAATTTACAACCCTCACTCACTTCTAAGCGCCTTCACCGGATTGGCTCTTGCCGCTCGCCACGCCTGCCCCGCAACCGTTAAAAACGCTATCACTACCGCTGCCGCGCCTGCCAATACAAAAAACCACGTGCTTAACTCAATCCGATAGGCAAAATCTTGAAGCCACCGATTCATACCGTACCACGCAAGCGGCGTAGCCACAACGAGGGCAATCGCCACGAGTTTCAGAAAATCTTTACTCAACAATGCTATAAGACTGACCACCGACGCACCCAATACTTTCCGAATACCAATCTCTTTCGTGCGCTGCCCCGCCGCAAACGCCGCCAACCCAAACAAACCCAAACATGCAATCATAATCGCCAGCGATGTAAACACGCCCAAGATAGTCCCTGTGCGCTGCTCAGTACGATACGTTTCACGGAAAGCATCATCCATAAACTCGTATTCAAATGGTTTATTCGGCGAGAGGCGTTTCCATGTGGACTCTATGGATGCAAGCACTGAAGAGGTTTCGCTAGCATTAAAGCGGATGCTCGTTGCGCCGACGGTTTTGCCAAAAAACATCACGAGCGGCTGAATCGTCTCACGCAGTGATTCGTAGTGAAAATCCTTTACTACGCCAATCACCGTAAAAATGCGACGCGTCGAATCCGACATACCCGTTTGCACCTGCTTTCCAAGTGGGTCTTCATTGCCAAAGAATTTTCGCGCAGCAGATTCATTTACAATCGCAGTTGTAGAGTCGGCGAGGTTATTTGCACTGAAGTTCCGCCCTTTACCTACTTCCATACCAAGCGTCGGGATATAGTCGGCATCCACAACCCATTGCTGAACACTCGCGCTGGGACTATCTTTACCCACCCACAGGATGCTGTTGTTGCGCCAACCACCCGTCGGAAGATAACTGCTTACCGCAGCACTTTTTACGCCCGAAAGCCGCAAGACCTCTTGTTTAAAGCGTTGTGACGAGCCATCAGGAATACCGCTGGGATCTTGTACAACTACTACCTGTTCGCGGTTGAATCCTAAATTTTTGCTCTGAATAAAACGCAGTTGATTAAAAATTACGAGCGTCCCGATGACGAGCATTATTGAAGCCGCAAACTGTCCTACCACCAGCGTTGAACGGAGGGCGCTATTGCGACTACCGCTTGATTTGTCGCCCTTCAACACTTTCACAGGTTGAAATGATGACAACACAAATGCTGGGTACGCGCCCGCCAACACGCCTACCGCCACGAATAATATTGCCAAAACACCCACAAATTGCGGCGTGTGAAGTGCAGTACGCTCAATTTCTTTGCCCGAAAGCTGATTGAACGCGGGTAGCGCGATTTCCATCAAACATGCCGCCAACACCAGAGCACAGAGTACCATCAGCGACGATTCCGCCAAAAACTGCGCCACAAGCTGGCTACGCTGGCTTCCTAGCGTTTTGCGGATGCCAACTTCTTTGGCGCGGTTGGTGGCACGGGCAGTGGCAAGATTCATAAAGTTCACACAAGCTATTAAGAGTACGAACGAAGCCACACACGAAAATATCCAAACATATTGAATACTACCATTGGGCGATATTTCGCCAAGTTCGTTGCCGGAGTATAAGTGAATCCGAGCCATTGGAAAGAGGGAATGTTTGGCATAATTGCCTTCGGCAAGAAATTTTTCGTAGTTGATGTGTAAATCGCGTTCAAGTATTGGTGCAAAGTATTTTTTTACGATACTCGGAAACTTTGCATCCACCACATCAGGATTTGCACCCTGTTTGAGCAAAACATAGGTTTGATAATTATTATTTCCCCACTCCGTTGATTTACTATCGGCATAGCTTGTCATGGAAATCAGCACATCAAAGCGGATATGAGAATTTACAGGGAGTTGCTTCATCACCGCTCCGACGGTGTAAAATTTATTATTGTCACCCTTCAAACGTTTGCCAATCGGATTTTCCGAGCCGAAATATTTGTGAACAATATGTTCAGAAAGTACAACGGTTTCGGGCGCAGAGAGAGCAGCAACGGCATTCCCAAGCACGACCGGTGCGGTAAATACAGTAAAAAATGACGGGTCAGCAAAGGCAACACGCTCTTCGCGGAAAACCTTGTTCTCGTATTGAAAATTCCATGCTCCAAGCGCCCGAAAGCGCGTATAATCCTCTACTTCAGGGAACTCCATTTTGAGCGTCTGTCCCATCGGCGGTGGCGAAACGGCAAGAACGAATGATTGCCCTTGAAATTTAATGTCGCCATCCACACGGTAGATACGGTCAGCGTTGGCGTGGAAGCGGTCAAAGCTGAGTTCATCCGCCACATAGAGTGTGATAAGCGCAGCAACACTGATGCCGACCGCCAGTCCGACGATGTTGATAAACGAATACATTTTGTTGCGACGCAGATTGCGGAGTGCGATGGTTAGGTAGCTCTGAAGCATACAAAAAGCCCTGTTTGATTTGAAAAACTGTGATGGTTAATAATAAATTGTTTGCTAATATTGTCGGATGAATACAAAACCTTCACCCCTTGACGAGCGCTGGAAAGAGCGGTTTACTACCTACACAAAAGCACTTAGCGCACTTGACCGCGCACTCATGCAAGCCGCCGCACGTGCTGAAGAATTTACCGACCTTGAACGCGACGGCGTGATTCAACGCTTTGAGTTCACCGTCGAGCTTGCGTGGAAGACGCTTCAAGACCTGCTTGCAGCACGAGGTTATGCAGACGTAAAAGGTCCGCGAACGGTTATCAAACAAGCCTTTCACGACGGCTATATCCAAGACGGTCACCGTTGGATGCAGATTCTCGAAAGCCGTAACGAATCCGTTCATTTATACGATGAAGAGCGAAGCGTTGCCATTTTCGAGAGCATCCAAACGCTCTATATTCAACCGTTGCACGACTTGCAAGAGCGCCTTCATCAAGAATCTCTTCGTCGGGAATCGTTATGATGATACCTTCGCCAGAAACACCCACCATTCTTGGGCTGCGCCCTGACGACCTCGCAAGCATTTATGCGATTATTTCCACGTTTCCAGAGATTGAGCAGGCACTCGTCTATGGTTCGCGTGGACGCGGCTCGGCTCGACATACTTCCGACATAGACATTGCCATCAAAGGCGCTTCCGCCGACGTACGAACGGCGTGGAACCTCAAAAGTCGTTTGGACGAAGACTTACCACTTCCGTACATGTTCGACGTAGTGCATTATGATTCGCTCAAAAACTCTGCGCTCCGTGCCAATATTGACCGCGATGGCAAGCTCATTTATGCTGCTTGATTTATGCTGCTTCGGCGTGTTCTTGAGCATCTGCTTGCAATGGGCTTCGTTGCTTGAACATGAGTTGCACGGTATTGTCAGTGGCAACGCCGATGTTTAAAAGTTCCCAATCATGTTCGTAGGTCTGGATTTTTTGGCGCAAACACTCCACGCGCGGCGCATCATCACACGTTTCCCACGGCACAATTTCCACGCAGTAGTGGAGTTTTTGTTTGATGCCGTTGATGGTAATGTCAATATCAATCGTCTGCTGTTCAGCAGGATTGATGGGCAGGGTAACGCTAATGGCACTCATAGTTTTCGCAAAAAAAGTGAATAAAGAATGATTAGGAGATGTGTCATTCGATTGCATCGTTATGTTCAAATGATATTCCTGCCCTTGAGCCTCATCTCCGTTCTTTGCTGAAGGCTATCACTCCATAAATTACTCGCTGCGGAGTGAATTCACCGGATTGGCTATAGCGGCACGAATTGCCTGATAGCTCACCGTTGCAAGCGCTATCACCAGCGCCACAGCACCCGCTGTTACAAAAAACCAAACACTCAGCTCAATCCTATACGCAAAATCTTGAAGCCATTTGCTCATACCCCACCACGCTATCGGTGCTGCCAGAACAATAGATATTGCAACAAGTTTCAGGAAATCCCGACTCAAAAGCGTGACAATATTCACCACCGATGCCCCAAGCACTTTGCGAATGCCGATTTCTTTTGTGCGTTGGCTCGTGGTGTATGCCGCCAATCCCAAAAGTCCTATACATGCCACAAAGATTGCTAAACCAGCAAACACGCCAAAAATCTTGCCTGCGGTCTGCTCCGATTTGTAAAATTCCGCTACATCGTTATCCAAAAACGTTGCGCTAAAAGGCTGAACTGCGCCCATAGTGTTCCAAAGCCGTTCCATGTCGGTCAATACGCCCTTCACGGCTTCTGGCTTGACGCGCACAGCATAAACGTTCGTCGTAGGTGCTGCAAAATCAGCACTAAGCAACACAAGCGGCGTGATTTCGTCGTGCAAAGATTGAAAATGAAAATCACGCACTACCCCTACCACCGTCAATGTCATTGGCGGCGTGTCGCGTGGCAGCACATTTCCAGCAAGGTCGCCGCTCACAAGGCGTTTTCCGATGGGATTCGTGAGTCCTAATTTTTGTACCGCAGTCTCGTTCAGCATAATCGAAGCAGTATCCTGAAACTCCCGTGCAAACCCTCGCCCTTCCTTGATCTCCATACCTAAAACGCCTATCAAGTCGTCATCGGCAACCATTGCCCTTGTAATCAATACTTCCTTAGAGCCTTCGAGCTGGCAGGCAAATCCAAAGAAAAACCCACCAGGTCCCGGCAGCGTATTGGCTCCAGCAACGCCCTCCACGCCCGGAAGCCGCTTTACTTCTTGCTTAAATGCCTCAGCACGGGTTTGCAGGGTACTACTATTTTTCACCACAATCGTCCAATCTTTGGTGAATCCTAAGTTTTTGTTCTGAATAAACGCAAGTTGGTTATTCACAACAATTGTCCCCGCTATCAGAATCACCGAAATGGTGAATTGGAACACCACCAAACCGTTTCTGAGCCAGATACCGCCTGATGTTGCGCGGAACTTCCCTTTCAGCACCGTCACTGGCTCGAACGAGGATAGCACGACGGCAGGGTACACGCCCGCCAATAAGCCAACAACCAGCGCAAAACCAAATAGCAAGAGCAGTATCCAAGGTTCGTTCCAAACTCCAAGCGCAAGGTGTTTGTCGGTAAGATTGTTAAACGCCGGAAGCGCCAACTCCACCAGCACCACTGCCGCCACCAGTGCAGCCATACTAATTATGGCGGCTTCCGTAAGGAATTGTGCGGCAATCTGTCCGCGCAACGAACCAAATGTTTTGCGAATACCAACTTCGCGTGCTCGTTCGACCGACCGTGCCGTTGCAAGATTCATGAAATTAATAGACGCTATCAGGACGATAAACACTGCGATGCACGACAAAATGTAAACGTAGGTGATATTGCCGTTTGGTTTTAACTCGCCGTCCAAATGTGAACGCAAATGAATGTCCGTCAGCTTTTGCAAAAAATAAATGTACCCGTTTCCGGCTGCTTGATAATCTTTGAATTTTACCCCTAAGCGCCGTTCTATCTCGCCGCCAGCGTATTTTTCCACGATAGCGGGCAGCTTCGCTTCTACAGCCTTTGGTGTTGCGCCCTCTTTGAGCAGCACGTAAGCGTACGCATCAAACGAGGCATAGCTATCCTGACGAATAAAAGGAAACGTTGAAACCGAAATAATCATATCCGCCTTCAAGTGAGAGTTTTCAGGAATATCGGCACAAACACCCGTCACAATCATATCGCCCGGGTTGTTTGGTCCGTCGCCCGGAAACCGGATGATTTTCCCGATGGGGTTTTCTGCTCCAAAGTAGCGTTTGGCGGTACTTTCGGTCATTACCACTGAATTGGGTTTTTGAAGTACCGTTTCACGATTTCCTTTTACGAGCGGCAGCGAAAATACACGGAACATATTGGAATCCGCATTTATGACGTTGTGTTCGTTAAAAGTTTGGTTTTGGTAGCGAATCGGTGTATCACCAAATCCGCCAAAAAGCCGTGTCACTTCTTGAATGTCCGGAATTTCCTGTGCCGCCACCGTGCTGATGGAATGTGGAGTGACTGCATAAAACGTTTCACGTCCGGGATATTTCCGTTCCAACGCAATGCGGTACGTGCGGTCGGCGTTGGCAAAAAAGCGGTCGTAGCTTATTTCATGCCGAACGTAGAGGATAATGAGGATGCAACACGCCATCCCAACGGCTAATCCAAGAACATTGATGGTGCTGTATGCTTTGCGCCGCCAGAAATTGCGGAGCGCGATTGTGAGGTAGTTCTGGAGCATAATTTTGATTATTGAAGTTTGAATGGTAGATTGACCACCGTGTTCCACTTTTAAGGAAATGTTATGATTACTCGTGAAGAGGCATTGCTTATGGGCGTAAATGCTCCAAAACAGCATCAGCGAGTGATTCGCAGAATTATTGCCAATCTTGACCGCTTATTTGAACACGGCGACATTACTGTAGAACCATTCCCCGAAACAATGCTGAATGAAGGAGAATCTAGCCCTGTGCCGGATATTTTACTCTATGACAATGTAGTATCGGAAACGCCGGTTATTATTGAGATTAATCATGCCGCAGGCGTAAAAAACGATCTCAAAAAACTGCGTACCCTCATTGAAGAGACTGAATACGGCATCCAAGAGGGCTTCGTGTATGACTACAAACGCAACCAATGGCATAAATACAAGCGCGGTGTAGGCGATATTCTCGACCAACCCTCGTTCTGCGAGACAATCAATCTTGATTTGGCAACGCTGCTGTAGGACTGTCATTGGTCATTAGTGCTTGGTCATTGGGGGCAAGACCAATGACAAATGTACCAATGACAAATGACCAAGCAACCACTTCACTCGCTCCGCAACGCATCCACTGGGTTTGCCCGTGCCGCCCGCCACGCCTGCCCTGCAACCGTTGCTGATGCTATTGCCACTGCAACAATGCCCGCCAGCGCAAACACCCACCACGACAATTCCACACGGTACGCAAAATCTTGAAGCCATTTCCCCACAGCCCAGTATGCAAGCGGTGTAGCGATGACAATAGCTACAGCGACTAATTTCAAAAAATCTGTCGAGAGCAACCCAATAATGCTGCCGACCGATGCGCCCAACACCTTGCGGATGCCGATTTCTTTCGTGCGGCGTTCTATTGTGAACATCACCAAAGCGAATAACCCCATACAGGCAATGGAAAGCGTTAACGCCCCAAAAATGCTCACAAGTCTTGCTATTACTTGCTCTTTATGATACAGTGCTTGCACATCGTCGTCCAAAAACGTGAACTCGAATGGTTCATTAGGCACCATTCGTTTCCATCGTGTTTCTAACCCAGCAATCATCGAGGCGTGATTGCCTGCTGACAGTTTGACGCACATATACTGCGGTGAACGTTCAATCTTGCTGGCAGATGAGTCTGTCGAAAAAGCACTGATGCTCATTGGTAAGCGTTTGTTGTGGAGCGACTCGGTGTAAACCTCCCGAATAACGCCAACTATGCGGCTTCCGTTCGGTATTGTCTGTCCGCACACTGGCTCGTGTAAGCCATACCTTGCGATATGCTCTTCACTAATAATACAGTTTTTCCCATTCCAATCGTCGGCGAATGCCCGTGAAAACCAACGCCCTTCTTTAAGGCACAGCCCCATTGTTGCAGCAAAATCCTCATCCACGAAACAGATTCTATAAATATCCTCTTTTCCAGTTTTTTCGTCAATATTGATTGATGTGATGCCGTCCTGCACAAGTCGGCTGGACGTTGCACTGACGGATTGTACGCCCTGCACTTTTTTTAACTCGTTCTTGAGAGTCCTGTAACTCATCGCCTGTGCGTCACCGCGCAACGTGATAGCAACAACGCCTTCGCGGTCGAACCCCAAATCCCGTGATTGCATAAATGCCAGTTGCTGTTGAATCATCAGTATCACCGCAATAAACGCAACAGATACCGTGAATTGCGCTACGACCAGCATTTTTCGCAATGTTCCGTTGCCTCTGGCTTGGAGAGCGTGACGGCGTAAAACCAGCATCGGGCTGAACGAGGAAACATACAATGCCGGATAGCCTCCACACATAAGCGCAATAATCATATACAGCCCAATAGTACTGCCGATGCCCGTTGGAGTGAATATTTGAGAAAATGAGAGTGGCTTTTCGATAAGCGTCGAAAACGCGGGCAATGCCAATTCAACGATACAGAATGCCAAGCCAAAAGAAATGGTAGTGAAAAGCACTGACTCTGTAAAGAATTGGCGCATAATATCGTACCGATTCGCTCCCAACACCTTGCGGACACCAATTTCTTTCGAGCGCAATGTGGCTCGTGCGGTTTGCATATTCACGTAGTTCACGCACGCAACAAGCATCACAACCAGAGCAATCCCTAAAAGTATGGCTATTTGCTGCGCGAGTTCGTTGTCGTGGTTCAAGACTATAATTCCATTGGGATGGAGATGGACATCAGTAAGAGGCTGGAGACCGCTTTGCAGCTTGCCTTTGGCGTTCGCGCCGCGCTTTTGCTGCTGAAGCTGTTCTATGCCCTGTCGTGTTTGCTCAACCGATGCTGCATCGTTACGGCGGACTTGCACGATAGTCTCTGCTCGCTGCCCAACATGGAGTGCTGCTGCACTCTGGAACGATAGCACAGCATCGGATTGAATCCACGAGTTTGACGGCATAGTACGCATGACACCAACAATATTTAACAGGGCTTCGTGCCCGCCGTTCTTGATGCTCACCGATTCGCCGATGACATTAGAGCGCCCAAAATATTTGAGTGCGAGCCGCTCCGACAGCACAATTTCTTGCGGCTCGCTCAAAATGTGGTTGTTGTCGCCATAGAG
This sequence comes from Candidatus Kapaibacterium sp., assembly GCA_025358765.1. Taxonomy (GTDB): domain Bacteria; phylum Bacteroidota; class Ignavibacteria; order Kapaibacteriales; family UBA4661; genus JANYIG01. The sequence goes on along the minus strand of JANYIG010000035.1, from coordinate 3,351 downwards.
AAGTGGGAAGTTCAGTACGTGAAAAAATGAGGGGTCGGCAACGATAACGTGTGACTCGTAAAATTTCTGACGTGCCACTTGCATCAACACCGCCCCTACTTTGGAAAACCGCACGGTTGCCCCTATCAGCGTTGGCAATGCAACCTCTGCTTCCCGCGCAATGGCTGTATCCTCTCCGGTTGCATTGAATGTTATTCGCTCTTCCGCGAGCATTGAGCTAAGGCGAAAGAGTTTTTCAGGCTCCCGATGAAATGTATCGTATGAAAGCTCGTGGTGAGCATAGAACAGCACCAGCAAGCAAGATGCAATACCCAATGCCAATCCTACAATAGTGATGGATGCGTAGATTTTGGCACGTTGGAGATTTCGGAATGCGATTATGAAGTAGTTCTGGAGCATAGATGTATCGTATTAAGTTTTGAATTGTGCCGTTTGAATAGTAGATTTGACGCTATGTTTCACTTTATTCGAAAAATACTATGATTACTCTTGAGGAAGCAATAATTATGGGCGTAAACGCTCCAAGACCTCATCAGCGCGTGATTTCTAAACTTAATACCGAATTAGGTATTTTGTACTATAAGCAAGCCGCCATAGTGCTTGAACCATTTCCAGAAATGATGCTGGACGAGGACAAAACCAGCCCAACTCCTGACCTTTCCTTGTATGACAACGTTTTAGATAATACGCCCGTTATCATTGAAGTTACCAAAACCGGTATGGTACCGTCCGACCTGAAGAAAATACGTATCTTGATTGACAGCCACGATTACGGCATCCAAGAAGGTTTTGTGTATGACTACAAACGTAACGAATGGCACAAATACCACCGCGATAAAGGCGATATTCTCGACCGACCCTCCTTCTGCGAGACAATCAATCTTGATTTGGCAACGCTGCTGTAGGACTGTCATTGGTCATTAGTGCTTGGTCATTGGTGTACGACGGATAGTCAATGACAAATGTACCAATGACAAATGTACCAATGACGAATGTACCAATGACAAATGTACCAAACAACCACCTCACTCGCTCCGCAACGCATCCACCGGATTTGCCATAGCCGCTCGCACCGCCTGAACGCTCACCGTCGCGAGGGCAATCAAGAGCGCCAGCGCACCACCCAGTACAAAAAACCATGCACTAAGCTCCACGCGATACGCAAAATCTTGAAGCCATGCGTTCATCGCCCACCACGCAAGCGGCGTTCCCACAATGATGGCGGCGACAACGAGTCGCAGGAAATCCTTCGAGAGCAGCCCCACAATACTTGCCACCGATGCACCAAGCACTTTACGAATACCAATCTCTTTCGTGCGAGCAGTAATCATCATTGCCGCCAGCGCAAATAAACCCATACACGATAGTACAATCGCTACCACCGCGACCGTCAGAACCATAGCCGCTTGACGTGTCTGGCGACGATACATGCGGGCGATATTTTCGTCAGCAAACGAGCCTTGAAATGGTACATCGGGCGCAATACGTTCCCACGTGGTTTTGAGCAGGTTCATCGTAGCAGGCGTGTTGGCAGCGCTGATGCGGACGAAAATAAAGTTGTAGGAACCTTCGTCGGCAAAAGCTATGGTGAGCGGCTTGAGCGCATTGCGGAGCGATTGGTAATGAAAATCCTTCACCACGCCAATAATAGTGCGTCCTATGCTGTCAGCCACGGGAATTTTTACGCCCACGAGCGCCGCTACATCTTTGACCTTTGCAATCGGCAAAAGTTGCCGCGCCATCTGTTCATTGATCACAAGCCCAAGCGTATCGCTCGGAAACTGGCGCGAGAAACCACGTCCCGCCATAAGCGTCAGCCCCATCGTCTCCACCGCATCCGTTTCCATCGCAAGGATACTGGTATGAACCTCTACGCCATTGTAGCCAAAACCGATATTGCTGTTATAATTCGAGCCATCCTCGCCGCGTCCGATGTTATTAAAACACGTTGTCATATTGGCGATGCTTGGCTGTCCGGCAAGCGCCGTGCGGTACTGGACGAATAGACGTTTTCCGGCGATACCGTTTCCCGTCGGGATACAAACAACATTTTCACGATTGAAGCCGAGCGGTTTATTAAGCAAATATTGTACTTGCTGTGAAATCACAATCGTCGAACAAATCAGCGCGACGGCAAACGTGAATTGCACCACAAGCAAAGCACTCCGAAGACGCGACGGCGCAACAGATTTCCCACCTTGAACTTGACTTTTAAGCGCCTCCGTTGTCTGAAACCGCGAAATATACAACGCCGGATAACTTGCCGCCGCAAGTGCTACAACCGTCAACAACAGGAGTGCAGCAAGTAAAAACGACGCATTCTCCCACTGGAACAGCACGAGTTTTTTGCCAATGGCGCTGTTGAACACAGGCAGCAAGAGTTCCGCCAGCGCAATGCCAACCACGACTGCCAGAGCCACCACCACGAGCGACTCACCCAAAAACTGCATCGTGATTTGGCTCCGCGCCGCGCCCATCACCTTCCGCACACCGACCTCCTTTGCCCGCGTGAGCGAGCGTGCAACAGACAGATTCACGAAATTGATGCAAGCAATAAGCAACGCTACTGCGCCAATAGCTATGAGGCTGTAGGCGCTATACAGAGCGGATTTCGACTCAAGTATCGTATTAAAATGCACATCGCTCAGGGGCTGTAAATGTAAGGTCAAATACTCGCCCGCCGCATTCGGCTTGATGCCGTTATTTTTTTTATCATTGATATCTCCAGCATAGTGTGTATTCACGAATGGCTTTAGTGCTTGCTCTACCGCTTGGCTACTGATGCCGGGTTTCAGCATCACGAATACCGTGTGCGACCATGAATCCCAGACATCTTTCCGTTCATTAAAGCGTGGCATTTGCTCAAAACGAAGAAACATCTCACCATCAAGGCTTGAATTTTCGGGTAGCTTTGCCACAACAGCGCTCACAATGAAGGTGCGCCACTCGTTGCCAAATTCAAGCAATACGTTTTTGCCAAGAGCTTCGGCGCTCGTGCCAAAGAATTTTCGTGCCGTTTCATCGGTCAGCACTACCGACGATTTTTCCTTCAACGCCGCTTCTGCACTGCCTTGTAGGAAATTGAACGTGAACGCCTGAAAACACTCGTTATCGGTGAACGACGGCGAAACTTTGAAGATTTTGCCGTCAGATTTTGCAGTAAATTTGCCCTCGTCGCTGAATTGCACCACGTGTTGAATATCATTCATCTCTGCTCGCAGCGCGGGCGCAAGCGGTATAGGCATAGCAGAAATTTTTTCCTCGCCTTTGGAAGTTTGGTTCTCGTGGTAGAGCCGATAAATACGTTCTTTGTTTGCATGGAACATGTCGAACGTAAATTCATCCTTCACC
>JANYIG010000012.1 GCA_025358765.1 Candidatus Kapaibacterium sp. | reverse complement strand
CCGTTGCCGCTGCCATTACCAGTGTTCCTGCCATCACCAGTGTTCCTGCCATCACCAGTGTTCCTGCCATCACCAGTGTTCCTGCCATCACCATCACCCCCCACACCATTCACCGCCAGCGCATCGCCAACACGCGGCTTTCTGCCGTTGTTGTCGTTGATGAGGTTCATCACAACTTCGACAATGCGCTCTCCGTCACGCTCCGTCGGTTTATATGTAATTTTGTAAAAATTTCGCAAGCTGCGGTAAATATCTGCAAACACCGCCCCCAGCTCGTTCTTGGAATAAACTTTGTAGTAACGTCCGCCTGTCAGTGTGGCGAGATTGCGGAGAACATCGTCGTTCACATAGCCAAAGCCAATGGGAAAAATGCGGATACCGTTCTTTTTGGCAAGATTAAAGAGTTCAATGTCCGATGTGGAAGAGCAGTTATCCTCGCCGTCGGTGAAGACCACGAGCGCTCGCGGCACAATGGAGGCGCTGTCAGAGGTTTGGAGCTGCGCGATGCCTTCACGCATAGCGTCGTACAGCGCTGTGTACAGTCCATAACCTTTCAAATCCGTTCGCACAAGGCTTTTTGCTAATGTCGTACTGTCGCGGGTGAGCGGGTTTTCGAGCGTCACTTTTTTGTCGAACTTCACTACCGCCATACGGTCTTGCGGGTATTTCAGGCGAGCAAATAATTGTGCTGCATCTTGCAATACACCTATGGTTCCGCCCATTGAACCGCCATGATCCAACGCGAGGGCGATAGCATACTGAATGGAATCTTTATCGCCGTATTCTCGAACACGGAAATTATTCACCGTAATCGTGTCAGTGCCGAGGATTTCTACCAGCTTCGACCAGTATTTGCGATAATCGCCCTCGCCCGTGAAATACGGATCGGCAAGCCCTGTAATGAAATATCCCGATGAATCCAGCACTCGTGCAAAAACATCAATGGAATCGGGATAGTGGTCGGCATCGTAGCGCCACACATCAAGGAAAATTTTGGAGGCATCGGCGGAATCTATCGGTTTGTTTCCGGTGATGTACACGGGCTTTTTTGCGGCTTGGTCGTACTCTTCGGATGTAAGAACAAATGTGCCTTCCTCGCGAGTGCTATTGCGGGCGCTGCCGCAAGAAAGCAATATGAATGATGCCAGCACGAAGAATATTACTGGAACGTAGGGTACTGCGCTCCTGCCGCGAACAACAGAAGAACAGACGTGTGGAGGTCGGGTGTTCATTGGAAACAACATAATGATCCGGTACGGGACAATAAGTGATGATGTTTTTGGTGTTCAGGTGTTAGACGTAGATGGAGGATGGAGAAGGTCCATCCGGCATTTACTTTTTATGCACCGAGCCACGTACCAATGTTCACACTGCAAGCAAAAAAGGTTGGGGAAAAGGCGTTAATTCGCCCTTTAGCTGATTAGTTGATTTGACTATTGCGGTCTCTAAGGGCTAAAATCTTGTATATTAGGACTTTCGCAAATATGTAATTGAGCGTCATTCCAGCGGAGGCTGGAATCCATAACCAGCCTACAATCTCGTGGATGCCAACCTTCGTTGGCATGACAATGACGATTTGCGAAAATCCTATATATATAATTGCTCCGTTCAACATAAACGGAAAAATACGCTTTCTTTTGCCTTTTGCCAAAACCGAAATTTTTTCCTCAGCAATATCAGGCGAAGGGAAATTATTCGGCAAGCATAACTCCACGTTCGTAAATGCGTATTTTTTTTCTGCCATTGCCGCGAAACCTGCTTGTTTTTCCGTGAAGAATAGTATTTTTGCCTCCATGCGGTCAACGCTAAAATGAAAAAACATTCATTTTTTACATTGGTACTTTTCCTCTTTCCTTCACACCTTTATTTCTTCGACATTCTTTATGGAACATACAGTTATTCTCTCAGCAACACGCACTGCTATTGGAGCGTTCAACGGCTCGCTTTCCTCGCTCTCCGCACCACAATTGGGCGCTGTGGTTATCAAAGAAGCGGTTAGCCGTGCGGGTGTTGCTCACGATCAACTTAGCAAAGTTATTATGGGCAATGTCCTGACGGCAGGTTTGGGTCAGGCTCCGGCGCGGCAAGCATCTATTTATGCTGGGTTGCCGAACACGATTCCGGCACTAACCATCAATAAAGTCTGCGGAAGCGGCTTGGAAGCGGTTGCGTTGGCGGATATGTCCATTCGTACTGGCGACAGCGATGTTGTGGTGGCTGGCGGTCAAGAATCCATGACCAATGCACCGTACATCCTACCCAAAGCCCGCAACGGTTACCGCATCGGCGACGGGACGATTATTGATGCAATGATGTTCGACGGTTTGACCGATCCCTACAAACGTGTCCCGATGGGCGAATGCGCCGAACTTTGCGCTGCGAAATACGTTTTTACCCGTGAACAACAAGACGAATACGCGATTATGAGCTACCAACGTGCTCAGAAGGCGCAAAAAGAGGGCTTGTTCAGCGATGAAATCGTTGCGATTACCGTCGCTGATAAAAAAGGTGACCTGAGCATTACCAACGATGACGAACCCGGCAAAGCAAATTTCGAGAAAATGCCCAGCTTGAAGACGGCGTTTAAGAAAGACGGAACTATTACTGCCGCAAACGCAAGTTCAATTAATGACGGTGCATCAGCTCTGGTGCTTGCTTCGCCAGCAAAGGCGTTAGCTCTTGGCGCAAAACCTATCGCACGAATCCTCGCTCACGCATCGAACGCTCACGAACCAGAATGGTTCACAACAGCGCCTGTTGGTGCGATTCAAAAAGCGCTCAAACGGGCGAATTTGAGCATAAACGACATTGACTTATTTGAAATCAACGAGGCGTTCGCGGTCGTGCCGATGGCAGCCGCAAAGGAACTCGGCATTTCGATGGACAAAATCAACGTACACGGTGGTGCAGTGTCGCTTGGTCATCCGATTGGCGCGTCCGGCGCACGGATTTTGACCACCTTGATTTACGCTCTCAAGCGCTATGGGAAACGTTATGGTCTTGCGACGCTTTGTATTGGCGGCGGCGAAGGTATTGCGCTTATCGTCGAAGTTCTGTAAGCTGTAACCAGTATCTCTTCTTTCCTGCGAGACCGTTACGGCACAAGTAACGGTCTCGGTTTTGCAAAAGCAGCCAATCCACATTCTCCTCTATAACCTCAAACCAGCATCAATACTATGAGCAACAACAAAGTAGCACTCGTAACGGGCGCAATCGGCGGCTTGGGAACCGCAATGTGCAAAAAACTTTGTCAGGACGGCTTTACGGTCGTCGGCAATTACCGCAACGCCGCAAAAGCGCAGGAATGGGCAGCAACAATGAAAGCGGAAGGCTTCGACATAAAACTCTTCGAGGGCGATGTGAGCGATTACGAAGCCGTTGGAGCGATGGTTAAGAAAATTCAGGATGAAGTTGGGGATATTGCTATTCTCGTCAATAACGCCGGAATTACGCGCGACAAGCCGTTTCTGAAAATGACAAAAGAAATGTGGCACGAGGTGATTGATTCCAACCTCAATAGCGTGTTTAATTGTACGCATCACGTCCTTGCAGGCATGGTGGAACGAGGCTGGGGAAGGATTATCAATATTTCATCGGTGAACGGACAACGCGCCCAATTCGGACAGGCTAATTATTCCGCCGCTAAAGCAGGGATGCACGGGTTTACGAAAACATTGTCTATTGAAGTTGCCCGCAAAGGCGTGACGGTGAATACGATTTCGCCCGGTTATATCGGTACGGATATGGTGATGGCTGTCCGCGAGGACGTGCGTGACCAAATTATCGCACAGATTCCCGTTGGGCGACTTGGAGGCACAGAGGAGGTTGCATTTTTGGTGTCGTTTCTTGCCTCCGAGCAATCTTCGTTCATTACCGGTGCGAACCTCGCTATCAACGGTGGTCAACACGTGTCGTAATCACTATCTCAGCCATTAAAATCTTCATCGGGTTTCGCTGATTGACGATTTTTCGCTATTTTTGCCGCACCCAGCACCGTAAACTTAAGCTGGTGCGGCTTTTTGTTGAATAGATAAAACGAGATACATCCTATCGGGTATTATGTCAGGCATTCAGACGTTGGGGGGCAGATAGATGTTTCCGAAGGTTTACCGACACTGATATTTAGAGAGTGTCGGCTGCGTAATGACGGTGGATGACATAATTACGCCGATGTTGATTTTGAAACTAACTCCAGAATAACAACTCACAACGAATGACCAAGAACCTACAACCAACCATTAACGATTTTCGGACGATTATAATTGATTTTGATAGCACATTAATTCAAACTGAATCGCTTGAAGAACTTGCTGCCATTGCCCTTGCAGACAGCGAGAACAAATTCGCACGTATTGACGAAATTGCCGAATATACAAACGCTGCGATGGAAGGCAGGATGTCATTCACAGAGGCGTTGCAGCGCCGTATTCCACTTTTGAATGCCTATAAACGTGATATAGCAAGTCTTGTGGAAGTGCTGAATGCAAAAATTACGCCGTCGGTAGAGCGCAATCGTGCGTGGTTTGCGGCAAATCGTGACCGTGTGTATGTGGTTTCGGGCGGGTTTCGGGAGTTTATCGTACCCGTACTTGTGCCGCTTGGCTTCAAGGATGAATACATCTACGCGAATGAATTTGTCTTCGATGCGGACGAAAAAATTATCGGTGCCGATACAACAAATCCACTTGCTTACGAGAACGGAAAAACGACGCTTGTAAACACACTCACGTTGCCGCGCCCCATCTGCATCATCGGTGACGGCTATAGCGATTATCAACTTAAGGAAAGCGGTGCGGCGGATTATTTTTTTGCCTTAGAGGAAAATATTCACCGCCCACAAGTGACCGCCGTTGCTGATTGTGTGGTATTAAGCTTTGACGAGATTCTTGGATAATCCTCTGCGAACCGTTAGATTTGTAGCCTTGTGATTTTAGCGACACTCGTTCAATGCGCTGTATCAATGCTCCACGAGTACACAAAAGATTGTCACCAATTGTCAGGATTTATGCGCCTTCTACGAATCGTTCTTATTATTTTGTGTTTTGGTACAGGATTAATTCTCACGCATTGTACGACGAATACCCAAGAAGATCCGGCAATCCTACGGATGCGGCAGATGGATTCCCTGCGGGCGCTCAAACGAGCGGATTCCGTTCGCAAAGTGCAGCGCACAAAAACAGCCAATGAAGCAATTCCAAAAGTGTTCTACCGCCGCACGGTTATTCATGACAAGCAGATGCTCGATTCCGTTCGACGTGTGTATGGGAAGGCAAAAACAAACACGTACCGCGCATTTACGACGCTTAACCGCAAGGATATTCAGTTTTTCAGGGTAGGTGATACGATTTTGATTCCAAGCGCCATCCACCAAGATTTGCGAGTGTATTCGCTCTTTCCACATTATTACCCCGCCGCCGAAACGTTGGACAAAATCCTCTTCGTCTCGAATAAATATCAAGCGTATGCTTGCTATGAAAAAGGAAAGCTCGTGCGCTTTGCTGCTTGCAACACAGGCGAAGAGCATAAGCCAACCTTTCCCGGGCGGTACGCAATGAATTGGCGCGACAAATTGCGTCATTCTTCTATTGACAGCTCGTGGGTGTTGCCATGGACGTGGAATATTCACCTTCAGGCGGGAAGCGCCTTCCACCAGTTTGAAATGCCCGGAAGACCAGTGTCACACTCGTGTATTCGGCAGTTTATGGACGATGCGGAATGGCTCTTCAAATGGGGAAAACAGGGCGCGATTGACACCGCACGGCGCAAGTATATTCCTTTTACGGGAACGCCCGTGATTATCCTCGATATTTTCGATTTTAACCGCAAAAAAGGTGGCTCGTGGTGGGAGCTTACCTCGAACAAAGATTCAATGATTGTGCTGCCTCCCGACCCGATGAGCGTGGAAGAAGCACTTATTCCTATCTCGCAAATCCCTCCGGAAGTACGGTGGACATTGCCGAACAAAGAACGGTATATGTATGCTGAAGACACGCTACGGGCGCGTGGCTGGATACGCGACAGCGTGGAACTCAAAGAATCGGTAAATTTTAATAAACAGCGCCGCGAAAAAGCCATCGCCAAAGCAAAAGTAGATGCAAAGAAGAAAAAATCTGTGGCAGTTGTAGCAAGTGATGAAGACGTTTCCAGCCCCGATGCTCCGCCAATTCTCAAAGCCGCCGCCCCCGCAACTTTAGCACTTTCACCGTTTGGCGAGGTTGTGAAAGATAAGACAAAACAAAAAGTCATTAAACAGCGTGCTGCCGCCAAAAAAGCGCCAAAAAAAGCAGTGAAAAAAGTAGCAAAAAAAACAGTGCCAGCAAAAACGCATTAACAGAGACGATAGCAAAGACGTGACTTTCAAAGTATTCTCCATGGCAATACGAGTTGTTCCCTCCAATCTCTTTTCCATTCTCAAAGCGCTCGCAAAAGCCCTTGTAACCGTTCTTGCTGCACTGTTTGTTATGATAGTATTTGTGATAAGTCTCCAATATGCGGTGTGCCCCATCTACGATTTCCCAGAATCCAAGCCATTTGCAGGGAATTTCTGGTTTAACCCGTACCAGAACACAAACGGCAATGATGGAAACAACCGTTGGTTCAAAGCCAATTTTCACGCGCATAGCAAGGCGTGGAGCGGCTTGACGAATGGTAAACAAACTCGTGAAGAGCTTGATTCGTGCTACCGAGCGCTTGGGTACGACATTATCGGCATTTCCAACTACCACGATATTAGCCCGCTTCACAGCAAGGATTCAAGCTATGTCCCTGTCTATGAGCACGGGTACAACGTACGGAAATCGCACCGTTTGGCGATTGGCGCACGCGAAGTGACGTGGATTGACTTTCCGCTCGGACAAACACTCCACCACAAACAATACATCCTGAACCGCTTAAAATCAAGTGCGGAGGTCGTTGCCATAGCACACCCGCGTTTCGTGAACGGACATGCGGCAGAGAATTTTTGTTTGCTTACAGGCTATGACTGTATTGAGGTGTTAAATCACTTCCGCACATCCGACGAACACTGGGATTCAGCACTTTCCAATGGTCACGCCAAATGGGTTCTCGCCGACGACGACACGCACGATATCCGAGAACACGGCGAAACGGGAGCATTCTGGACGATGATTCATGCGTCCTCGCGCTGTAACACCAATATCTACGAGGCATTGCGAAACGGCAGCAATTACGGCGTTCGCGGACGTGGTGGCATCAACGATAATCCTCTCAAAAACGTGACGGTACGCGGTGATACGTTGCGCGTAGAGTTGGAACACGAAGCGCAACGGGTAGATTTTATCGGCAATCGGGGTACTCTGCGTGATTCAGCCGTGAACACGCGAACAGCGCTCTACATCTTGAAGCCGGAGGATACCTACATCCGCGCCGTTGTCCACAACGCAGTTACCACGCTGTACTTGAACCCTGTTGTGCGATGGGACGGCATCCACGCGCCGCACACAAGCGAAGCGCCTGCAACGGTGAATCTGTGGTGGACGTGGGTGTTTCGCGTGTTTTGCATGGCTTTTTATTGCACAATTTTTACCGTACTATTCCGAAAAATTCGTTCAGGAAATTCGTAGATTTGGCAAAACCAAAACAACGAAGCAATCTAAAGTAGCGCGAATACAAACCTCAACAACCCAAAATTTTTATGCCACTGTTAGAGATTACAAACCTTGCAAAGCACCTTGGGAGCGGCGAGGAGACGTTTACGCTGCGTGTGCCACATTTTTCGGTTGAACGCGGTGTGGAGCTTGTTCTTACGGGCGAAAGCGGCTCTGGCAAGACGACATTGCTAAACCTTATATGCGGCATTATTGCTGCGGACGAAGGTTCTATCACGCTTGATGCGACCGACATCACGAAGCTCTCCGAAGCGCAGCGCGACCGTTTTCGTGCCGAGCGCATTGGTGTGGTGTATCAAACATTTAATCTGCTTCAGGGTTTTACCGCGAAGGAAAACGTGATGCTTGGTGCGGCATTTGGGAAACATACATCGAATACTGCCAAACGTGCTGAGGAACTTCTTGCGCGGCTTGGGCTTGCTGACCGCATGAACCGCAAGCCGCGCGAACTCTCAGTCGGGCAGCAACAACGCGTGGCAGTAGCTCGTGCGCTCGTAGCCGCACCAATACTGCTTTTGGCAGATGAACCAACGGCAAACGTAGATGCCGCAAATGCCGCACGGGTGATGGATGAACTGCGAGCGCTGGCAAAAGAGCAAGGCTCCACGCTTGTTGTTATCACGCACGACGACGCTGTAAAACAGATGTTTCCTTACTCGCAGGCTATTCGCGACCTTGTCGCCTAAGTATTTCAACCATTTATTACCGTCCACTTTTTATTTTGGATCTTACCGCAGAGGCGCAGAGACCGCAGAGAATCTTGGATTATGAATATTCAGGTGTTTCTGAAATCATTGGGGGAAAAGCTCAAAAACTCAGCGCCCTCAGCGCCTCGGCGGTCATTCAAAAAATTTCTATGGGAATGAATGCCAAGCAACCACTTTTTTGTGTCCTATCATGAGTTTTTTTCGCATCGTTCTCAATTTTCTTCGCCAGCGTCTTTTTGCTTCGACACTCACAGCTGCCTCTGTAGCTGTTGGTGTAGCGCTCGTGGCTTCCATCCTTGCGCTACGACTCGAATCCGAACGCGCATTTTCGCAGAAAGATACCGGATTCGAGGTGATTGTGGGAGCAAAAGGCAGCCCGCTTCAACTCGTGCTGAACACGATGTATCACCTCGGTACGCCTGTTGGGAATTTTCCGCTCGAAAGCTACGAAAAACTCAAAACCGATAGGCGTGTAAAATACATGCTTCCGATGGTGTTTGGCGACAACGTGGGCGGATATAAGGTTATCGGCACAACGCCGGAGTTCTTCACCACCTTCCAATACCGCAAGGATACAGGCATTCGCGTGGCTAACGGGCAGCCATTTACAACAAATTATCAGATCGTTATCGGCGCAGAGGTCGCGCAAAACCTTCGCTTGAAGGTCGGCGATTCGGTCACAATTAAACATGGCATCCAAGAAGGTGCTCCGGGCGAGCATGATCATGGAAAAATGCCTATTGTCGGCATCCTTGCTGCCACACAGACCGCCATTGACAAAGGTGTATTTTCAACGATGTACACCGTCTGGGATATTCACTATCACGAGTACGAAGAAGCACAGGAAGCGGCGGAGAAGGCTGCAGGCGGCGGAAAGCATGAGGACGAACATCACGACCACGATGCCGACGAACACGAGCATACTCACACGATGCCGCCTGAGTTCACGAGCGTGACGGCGGTTGCGGTAAAACTCAAAAGTCCAATTTTCTTCGAGGCATTCATTCGCAGCGTCAACGAAGGAACACAAGCGCAAGCTGCCATGCCGATTCAAGAGATTATGGCGCTGTTCGCAATTGTAGGCAATATCAACGGCGTATTGCTCGGCATCTCGTATTTGGTGATTGTGATTGGCGCAATTTCAATTTTTGTATCGCTCTACAACTCGCTGAACGAGCGGCGGCGCGAAATTGCTATTTTACGGTCGCTCGGCGCTCGGCGCAGCACGATTTTGATGCTTATTCTCTCGGAGGCAGTCAGTATCGGTCTTTTGGGCGGTATAGCTGGTATTTTGTTGGCGCGGCTTGGATTGCGATTTGCAAAGGAATTTCTGACAAAACAAATTGGTAATAATCTCGATTTCGCAGCATTCTACAGCTTTGATGCCGCTTTGCTTGCGGGTGTGGTACTGCTTTCAGCGATGGTGGCGGTGATACCAGCAATGAAGGCGTATCGCACAGATGTGGCACAAAATCTGGCTCCGTTGAGTTAGCTCCATACGGTCTCATTAGAGTTTATGCTGCTTATAGTACAGGACTGTCATGCTACGAATCCGAAAATTACTTCACAGTGTAGTCCACACACGCCGCATTGCCTCGACTTCGACCGTTTTGCCTGTAAAAAGCGCGAACTGGTGTGCTGCCTGACGAATGAACATTTCCTCGCCGGAAATCGTGATACAGCCTTGCGCTTGCGCCTCGCGTAAAAATCGTGTTTCCACGGGATTGTAGATAACATCCATCACAACACAACCTTCGCGGAATAATTCTCGCCCAACGGGCATCGCATCAATGGTTGGAACCATTCCAATTGGTGTTGTTTGCACGATGCCGCCAATCGCATGGGTGCTGGAGAACTGTGGAATATCGCTTTCTCGTACGAACACACAGCCAAATTTTTCCTCGAACATTCGTCCACGTTCGGTGTTGCGTCCCGTAATAAATATCTGCTCGTTTTTTATGCCGAGCTTTTGGAGTGCCGTCACAACGCTTTGTGTTGTTGCACCCGTGCCGATGACGAGTGTCCCGGAGTTCAAATGCTCTGTGTGTGGGCTCAAACAATCCTCCAGCGCCAGAGCGTCTGTATTGAAGCCCTTCCAACGACCGCCCATCTTCACCGCAGTATTACACACCCCAGAACGACGAGCTTCGTCGGACAAGTCGCCATCACGATCCAAGAGTGCGTAGATGCTTTCTTTGTGAGGAATAGTGACGCTGAATCCATGCAACAAACCACGCCACAAACGCCAAAATTCACCCGCATCCGGCGTGGGGAAATTGAGATACAAAAAAAACGCATCGTTATCTTTTGGCAGCGCCTTAGCCAGTGTATTATGGAGGAACTTACCTTTGCTTTGTTTGGTTGGAAAACCCAATAGCCCATATAATTGAGGGCGGAGTGATTTGTCCTGCAAACGATAGACAGAGCGTGCTTCGTGAAACGTGATTTGCCCGGAAGCGGTTTCACTACTTGCGTCTAATGCTGTGTATGTCCAAGCATTAGACGCAGCACCGCACACGGTGCCAATAATCCGCGAAGCCTCGCCGAACTCACCCATTGCGTGAACAATTGCCCGCAAACCGCGTGAGTGCATGTATTCTAATGCTTGTACTGTTGTCAGAGCAGATGTAAGGCTTGTTGCGGTAAAAATAAGTTTATAAACATCGGCTGGGTGCTTTGCCATTGCGTCAAGTTTTCCGCGCAGCTGCTCATACGTTTGTTCCGTTTTTTCTCCGGAATTTGCCAAAAATATGTGATGTGAGAGGACAAGTCGCGTTGCGCTTTGGTCGCGTTTTAGAAGCGGCGCGAGATTTGAGTAAGATTCACTTTCAATGTCAATATAGGCAACGTTAGCGTCTATCGCTGCTTGATACAACACGGCACGCTCTGCTTCTGAACCAGTAAAAAAGCCGCCTTCAGCCGCACAGCGAAACGTGACTAACAGCGGAACAGAGGTTTTGGAGCTGATGTGCGACCAATCAAGTGTTTGTGCGATTTTCACCGAAAGCGCATCGAGCCTTAGTTCAAGTACGTCAGCATCAGCACATCGCGGGAGCAACGTGAACAGTTCGTCTGTCGTTTTCGGCAGTATTGATACACAAAGTTGAGGTTTTGTCATTACGTTCGACCAATTTTTTCGTAAATAATTGACAAGAAAATGGAATAAGCACAAACTTATCAAGTTATGCACAGTACACGACAATTTTTTGTCACATTGCCCACCAAGCCTGATAACAAGGGAGCATGCTCCCTTGTTCGATAAAGCGTGTATCCGTCAGGGTTGGAAGTGATTTTGTCGTGTACCGTACAAGTTATGTTTATTTACCAATATACATCATCAACCATGAATTTTGCCACCGGAATTTGTCGGGTAGGGTTAGTTGGTGAGGAATAGCTTTGTACAAAAAATTTTACGTTGATACGAAAAAACCGTATATTAGTAGCCTTTATTGTTTTGGTGTAGTTCTCTCGAATAAGAGAAATTTCTGAGTTGTTTTCGACTATCAATCAGCTTGTCGGAAGCGCTATAAACGCCAAAACAACGAAGCTAACTAACTATTGTTTCATTTTTTTACACTGACACATTAGCTTTCAAAGATTTCAGAATGCTATGAAAGCACGTGTTGGAGGGTTCAAATGTCTGATCAAGTTTCAACCGTAGAGGCAGCACCGTCTGTCGAACAACAAATGCTCGACACGTCTAAACGACCGTCGATGCACAGAAAATATTCCGTCACTTCTATCATGGACGACGATTTCGATTTCGACATGATGGGCGACGTAGAATTGACGGGCATGTTCGAGAAAACACTCTCGACCATTTCCGAAAACGAAATTATTAAAGGCCGTGTGGTTTCAATCACCGACAGCGAAGTAGCAATTGATATCGGGTTCAAATCCGAAGGTATTGTGCCGCTTTCAGAGTTTACAACACGCGACACGCTCAAAGTTGGCGACGAAGTAGAAGTTTTCCTCGAAAACATTGAAGATGCCGATGGCAAAATGGTTCTTTCGCGCCGCCGTGCTGATTTTATGCGTATTTGGGAGCGTATCAACAGCGTGTACGAAACGCAAGATGTTGTTCAAGCCAAAATTTTGCGCCGCATCAAAGGTGGTATGGTTGTTGACCTTATGGGTATTGATGCCTTCTTGCCGGGTTCGCAGATTGACGTAAAACCGGTGCGCGATTTCGACGCGTGGATTAATCGTACGCTCGATGTTCGTGTTGTGAAAATTAATCATCCGAACGAAAACGTTGTTGTCAGCCATAAAGTGCTTCTTGAAGAGCAGATTGCTGGCGTTCGTGCAGAGGTGCTTGAGAAACTTGAAAAAGGTTTGGTACTTGAAGGTCACGTTAAGGCTATTGCTGATTTCGGTGTGTTTATTGACTTGGGTGGTGTTGACGGTCTTGTTCACATTACCGATTTGTCATGGGGTCGCGTTTCGCATCCGTCCGAAATCGTGGGGCTCGACGAAAAAGTCAAAGTGGTTGTTCTCGACTTCGATACGGACAAACGCCGCATTTCGCTTGGTATGAAACAACTCACGCCGCATCCGTGGAATACGATTGGCGACAAATACGAACATAATACGCAGGTTATCGGTAAAGTTGTGAGCCTTACGGATTACGGTGCGTTTATCGAAATTGAAAAAGGTATTGAAGGTCTTATCCACATCAGCGAAATGTCGTGGACAGAGCATATCAAACACCCGTCACAGTTTGTTTCGATGGGTCAGATGGTCAACGCCGTTGTGTTGAACATTGACAAAGACGGCAAAAAATTGTCGCTTGGTATGAAACAATTGGAGCCAGATCCATGGCAAGAACTCCTGAAAAAATATCCTGTGGATTCTGTCCACAAAGGTGTTGTTCGTAACATTACGAATTTTGGCGTGTTTGTGGAGCTTGAGCCGGGCGTGGATGGTCTTGTTCACATCAGCGATTTGTCGTGGACGAAGAAAATCCGTCATCCAGGGGAATTTGTGAAAAAAGGCGAAGAGCTTGACGTTGTTATCTTGGGCATTGACCTTGACCAACGCCGCATTTCGCTTGGACACAAACAAGTTCGTGATAATCCGTGGGATGCGTTCTCGGATAATTACCGTGTTGGTACGCAGACGAGCGGTCGTATCGTTCGCATCATCGAAAAAGGCGTAATTGTTGAATTGCCCGAAGGTGTGGATGCGTTCGTTCCAACGTCGCAGCTTTCGTTTGCACCGATTAAGAGCATTGGTGATTTCTTCCGCGTGGACGAAATGTTGCCGCTCAAAGTCATTGAGTTCGACAAAGACGCGAAAAAAATTGTTCTTTCTGCTGTCGAGTTCTTGAAGAGCCAAGACCAGAAGGCGATTGATACGTACAACACCAATCACCCAGTGCCGGGTGCTGAGAATTACGTCAATGAAATGACGATGAAATCATTCTCGGCTGACGTTCAAGGTGATGAATCTGCTGAATAAGAGAATTTCGCGGTAATACTGTGAAAGACTATAAAGCCCGATGGCGCTCTTTTTGAGAACCATCGGGCTTTTTTGTGTCTTGGAGTGCGAAGGAAGTCCGCAAGCGGTTTTAATCCTTAGAAAGTAGCTGAAAATTGTTTTCCCTCATCCCAACCTTCTCCCAAAGGAGAAGGAGCTGGGATTTGAAGCCCTCGCCCCCACGGAACCATGGTGGGAGAGGGTCGCTCGAAGAGCGGGGTGAGGGAAATTGAACGGTCATTTTCAGACACTTCCTCAGAAACCAAAGCCACGCCCACCGGACAAACTCAAGCGTAAATCAACACCCACTTGTGTGGTACTGCTGCCGGGCGACGCTGCGCCTTCGGTCAAATTCGCCTCGTAGCGAATAAAAAACCGCGCCGTTACTTGTTTGCTGATAGTATAGCGGACGCTTGGCTCTACTTGAATCGTTGTCTTGCCGTCCAAGCGGTTGCCCGTCTCGGAGGTAAAATTGAGCAGGTCAACGGTGGAAGTGAGTGAATGACGATAGAGCGCTATGAAAGCAAATTCGATGTCGTTGTCAAATGTCATGCCCAAAAACGTCGGGAGCTTAAAGCCACGCCTGCTGTAGCTCCAATTCATTGTGAACTCGTTGCTTGTTTCGCGGGCAACCGTTGTGGGCGAGGCTCCGCCCACACGGAAGGAATTGCGCGTGTTATAGCCAAGTGAAGCCGTCATTAAGCCGTCGAATGCTTTTTCGTCGAACTGAGCATTCAAACGGATAAATGGTTGGAATGAAACATCCACTTGAGCGCCGTCACGCACCGTACCAAAGTCTGTGCGCCGTTCCGAGGATTGATAGGTGGATTTGTACGCATGTTCGATGGACGCACGGCGCACAATGCCTTGCAGGAACGGCAGCTTTTCCAAATTATCCCAGCGAAATGCCCAATTTACACGCGGTAAAATCTGGCGCAAATCGCGCGGCAGAAACGCAAATGCTTCTAATCCATCTTGGAATGAGTTTGTGAGCGCTTGAAGGAGGCGCTCGTTGCGTTTCACACTGTCAATTTTTAAGTTCGGATCATTAATAACTTTGAGAGAATCCGCAAATCGTGACTTGACGCTCTCAAGGGAATTAAAATTCAAAAGTGGAACGCCTGCAAAACTTAGGAACGTACGGTTGTAGGTGGTGGTCAGCACGACATTACGAAGACCGTTTACTCGACCAATACTATCCGTTTGCAAGGTTTGATTACGATTAAATTCCACATCCGATTTCCAGTTCAGCTCCATGCTCGCGCCTTCCCACAGCGCCCTGTTCATGCGGAGTTCAATACCTGTTTTCGAGCGGAAATTGTCTTGCAGCAGCGCGTTTGGCGCACGGAGGCTGCCGATGGCATCGAGAGAATCTATCCCAAAAAACGGAAACGCACTCGCCTGTCCCAACCCAAAAGAGCCATGCGGATTTGTAATCAAACCAAGTTGATACCACGCGCTTGGACCAAATCCGTCGTTTTGTGTTTGCCCAAATGGTGCTCGCGTCCAGAAGTTTGAAATGCCCGTTCCACCGCGTACACCCGGATTGACCGAAGAATTTATTTGATTGATGCCGAACGTAACGCGGTCGAAATCGAAAAAGATTACCTTGAACACATCCAGCACTGGATTGCCCGTTCCACTTCCGCCCTTTGCTGGAGCCGGAATACCCGAGAATGATTCACCAGAACCTTCAGCCGCACCGCCGCCAAACAAACGATTGCCAAGCTCCTTCAACCGAAATGTTGCATTTAAGCGCCAATTGTTATTGAACCCTGCTGCTTTGCCGAGGTCGGGGTTCGCCTCGTTGAGAATGTTTTGCCACGAATACGCCGTGCCGAAATTGCCTGTCATATCAATAAATTTCCCGCCCAAAAACACGGGAACCTGCGGCTTGAAGGCAAGGGTTACATTTTGGTTGTAGCTTACATCAGCGCCGAGATTGAGCAAACGACCTTTATTGAACAGGATATCGCCCAACATCACTTCGCGGCGTTCCGTACCATTGAGCAATCCCAATTCAAGCGGCACGAGCGTACTTCCTATGCCCAGCGCGTATTCAAGCGTCGGGTTCAGTAAGCCGTTTTCCGACATTTTCCACGTGAAGCGGATTTGCCGCATCGTGTTGAAGTTCCGAATCGGGAGGCTATTGTCTTTCAAGAAGCGAGATTGTTCGGTGATGCGACTGCGTTCCATCACAAGTCCCATTGCAATGCTGGACGGATACGGGAAGATGGTGTAGTCTTTGAGTGATTCCAAAATGGGAATCCCGCTCGCCCAGCCAAAGGGTTTGATGGGGAGCGGCTGAAAGCTGTTGGCATACGTGGCGTTGAACTTCCATTGCCATCGGAAGCGCTCCTGCACAA
>JANYIG010000349.1 GCA_025358765.1 Candidatus Kapaibacterium sp. | reverse complement strand
GTCATGCCGCATTGCGAACTTCGCAAGGTCAAACGGAATGTTAGTGTTGCTGTTCCACCAAAGCCATCGTTCGCCCGCACGGTGTAATCCGAAAAACTCCCTGCCGAAGCGTTTGGCGCAAAGGTGTACACGATGGATGGTCGTCCCGCAAAACGGTCGTCGTTTTGGTTGATTTTTGCTATGAACGTGGGGTTCGACGATGTGACGCTATATGTGAGCGGATTAAAATTGTCGTCGTAAAAAGCCGTGTTTGGTTGACCATCGGAACGGAAGTCGGGTGTTTCGAGTTCATTTACACCAACATCAATACAGACACCCTCTTGGTTTTGAATCGTGTTCAAAATAATCGGCGCGACAGGCGTTGGGTCGTCGAGCGTGACGGTGGCTGTGGAAGCAGTGGCATCAATATCATATGTGGTTCCAACGCCTTCGGGTAATAGGCGCAGCGTGACTGTGCGCCGTCCTTGCAATCCGGGATTGCGGGGAAATGATTGGTCACTCCATCGGGCAGTGAACGTAATTGCTTGCGAAAGGGTGTCCGGCGACAGCGTGATGCTGTTGGGAGCGCTGTTCGTGCCGATGTTCACGGGAATAAGTGAACCTACGACTATGGTTTGCGGTGACAAATCACCTTGCAAACCGTTGATAGCAACGGGTGTTGGTGCGGGCAGGGGTGGCAACATGCCAAACGGCACGGCACCAAGCCCAAGCGGTGCGGGTAAGTTTGTGGTTGTCGCGCCAACGTTCGGGAGCGGTTTGCCCACAGAGTCCGTATATTCAAGAGTATAGCCGATAATTGCCGGAAAAGCCGCGCTGCCCGCCGGACGACGAATAGTGAGATTCCCGCTTGACACGGAATCAAGTGTTCGGAATGTGCCGCGCCGTTCACGCAAAGCAAGCATTGATCCATTCGCAAGAGCGTTATTTCCGGCTTGCGCTGTAATAGAAATTTTTGGCGTTACATAAAACGTTGTATTTGCGGTCGTTACGGGTGGAATCGGCGGAAATAGTGGCGGAAACACACCCGTTCCAAGCGGCTGCGGAACGCCCGGCAACTGTGGGTCGGCGATGCTCATTACCACATCGAGCGGCGCATCGCTCGACGGAGCAAGCGGCACGAATTTGTCAAACGTGAATAAGCCGCGCACGGATGTTGCTGTTACGCCACTTGCGCTGAATTGTTTGCTGTTGGTTACGGTTCCAATCGTGATGCCGCTTGCAGGCGTTGACGCAGGGTTCAGTATTGGTACGCCCGGTGCGGGGAAGGAAATCGTCGCCGTACCGCCATTATAGCCACCATTGGGGTCGCTTGGGTCACCGGAAATACGATTGCCGAATTGGTCAACTGCCTGTGCGTAAAACTTTGGTGCAGTCTTGCCAATGAACATTTTCGTTGGAATTCGCACAAATTGTGACAGGTTCTTTGGGTCGGGAATAAGCACTGGAGCGATGCCGGCGAGATCGCTGGCAATAAGATTCACCGTTGTGCTTGCCGATTGGGTATTTGGCGCTCCTGTCACATCACCATTTGATGGGATACTCACGATAAGGCTGGCATTGTTCGTGGTTGTTCCCCAAACCTGAAAGTTGGTGAAATACGCCATGCCAGTAATTTGGTCAGAAGTTGTCCGATTGTTCAAGAAAAACAGCGATTCGCCCGTGAGGATAGGGTTCCCACCAAGCAACCCAATGGTTACGGTAGTGGAGAACGACGGGATATTGCCAAAACGGTCACGCACGGCAACAGCAATAATATCGGTCATGCCATTCGGAAACAGCATTCGTGCAGGTTTGCCAACTTGGATGCTTGGGATTGTGCCTCCGAGTACTGTTGAACTAATGTTTTTTCGCAAAGCCGCATTGTGAATATCTTGCCCAGATAGCCGTACCATTGTTATTGAGGGCTTTCCGCCCCGCAATTCAACTATTGTACTGGTTGACTGTACAGTCGAATCCGATGGGACAAACAAGAGTGGTAGCGCAGATGTCGCTGTACCATCAAGACGTATGCCAGCAAAAGCAATGATGCCATTTTGGACACGAACTTCTTCAGACGGAAAAACTGTCCGCTTGAATTGTGCCTGCTCGCCGACCGGCAAAGTGAGCCGCAGCGAGACGTATAGACAATTTTCGTCAGTGAGAATATTCCCGTCAGCATCCACGACGGCAACGATAACCGTCGCATTTGTTGGGATAGCTGCGTGGAACGGATTAATTGTTGGCAAAAGTGATGCAGAAAGCTCATTTGAGGGTCGTTGCCCAAGAACTTTTAAGAAGCGTTGTTGTGCGGGGGCGTTTGTGGTAAAAACAAATCCGAACACGCAGAAAAATAAGGATACGCAGGTAATACGCATAAAAACATTAGGTGATGGTTGCACTGGCGGTAAATTACAGCAATGAGTGTGTTGCTATAGCAAATTACAGTGAAACCATCATCTGAGCAAAGAAGTTTGCAACGCAGACAAAACTGTTATTCGATGGCATCGAGCGTGATGTCAAATACTAACGGTACATTGGCGGGAATTTTAGGCGGACTGCCGGCTGCCTTATATGCCAATTCTGAAGGAATCGTGAGCCGCCGAGTGCCACCAACTTTCATATTGATTAAGCCCACATCCCAGCCCCTGATGACCGTACCAGCGCCAAGTGCAAAGCTAAAATCGGAGCTGCTGTAGATGTTTGTGTCGAAGACGTTTCCATTCAACAGTCTTCCTACATAGCGGACTTTCAACGTCTTGCCCGTAACTGCCGAATCGCCGTCTATTCCCGAAACAATATCTTCAATGAGCATTTTCTGCATACTGAACAATTGCACTTCATAGATCACCGTTGAGTTTGCTGGAATGCTGTTCGGTGAGCTTGTACCAAACGCCAAACGCGGTGGAATTGTGAGCCTACGTTTGCCGCCAACGCGCATCCCGCGCAAACTATCTATGCCGAGTACGAGGCTTTGTCCACCAGTGTAGGTCGTACCAAGAACAAAAAACGTGCTTGCGGTCGTGGATGTCTGAAATACAGTCCCATCAGTAAGTTTCGCCGTGTAACGCACGGAAAGTTGAGCAATACTGGTATCTTTGGGAACGACCTCGCCCGTTCCAACCACGAGGTCTTCGACAAGGAGAGTACCACTTTCATCAAGGTCTATGACGATATTCGTTTTGCAGGATTGGAGAAAAAAAACCAAACAACAACAAACGATACACACAAGACAGAAGGCATGATGTACAGAGCGGCGTAGGGTGAAAAATGGTGTATTCATTCGATGATGGTTAAATAGAAAAAAACGAAAATAATCGGACGATCTTTATTCGCAGGGCTGTTGAATTTCTATCACAACCTAATGCGGCGCAAATTTACCAAATAATTTCTTTAAACAGAAACTGCCTCGTAGTTTCTATAGAGTGGGCGCTCGCCAAATGCGTTTGCGTGACAATGCAGAAAATACGAGGCAGAAAATATAAAACGGCGTTCGTTGAAATGAATATCAAGCAAACAATTAGTTCAGCAGCGCTTGCAAGCGTTGGCGCGTCTGTGCTGCAATAGTATATGGAACGCCGATTTCTTCAGCAATTTCGTGTGCTAGGCGATATTGGTCAAGCGCATCGAACCATTTCCCCTGCCGTTCATAAAGTCGCCCCAGATTAAAACGCGGGAAAAATGGTGTCTCGTATCGTGGGGCTTGAACGGCTTGCCAGAGCCAGCCTTCTGCCTCATCTGTGCGACCAAGTTCAATTAAATACGCGCCGATGTCGTTGTACGGATTGCCGTAATCAGGGTCGAGTTCAACAGCGATTTCGCATTCTGCAATTGCTTTGTCGAACTCGCCGAGATGGCTGTACGCCCACCCCATAAACGTGTACGCTTCTGGTGTGGGAAAGATTTCGATGGATTGTTGATACGTCTTGATAGCCCGTTGCAGCCTGCCTTGCATATGGACGTGGTATGCCTGATTAAAAAGCTGTTTTGCTTGTTCTTCGGCACTTAGACGAGGGCTTGAATCCTGCGCCTGTGATAGGTTTTTATTCGGTGTCATGGCGGTTCTCCTGAAAAGATTTGGTGAAATATGTGCTTCGCAATTTGTATGAACGAATAATGCTCCAAAAAATTTCGTCCGTATTGAACAATTCTGCCTGTGCTGACGATGTATCGGTTGTCACCCAAAAGCGCTTCTTCTTTGATTGTACGCGGGCTGTGAGGCAAAAGTTTCGTTTATTCTTGTCAGTGCGATGTAAGCGAATCTTCGCTCTCCGATGGACATTTTCTTCCACCAACTCTTTTCTTATTTGTCTGTTGAAATGCAGAAATAGTTTAACGGAATTGCTGCAAATTGTATGCCTATTTTCATTAGTAACATAGAGAATTTCTGCATCAGAACTATGTGCTGGAAAGACACATTTTTCCATGACTAAACGTCATGGAAAAGATAAAAAACGCCGTTCGGTAAGGAATTGCACTATGACAAAATCCTTACTTCTGATGAATTCGGTGGCGTGGTGTTTTGCATTGCATTGTGTTGTGTTGTGGCATAAAAATAACACAACAAAGCTCCGAATGATAGTATTCGGAGCTTTGTTGTGAGCCGATGATTTTCCGATGCGGTTTTTACTTCTCATTCACCACGCGCTCGTAAATCGCTTCGTAATGGGGTACGAGCAAATCTGTCTGGAACTCATCTACAGCGCGTTTGCGAGAGGCATCAGAAAACCGTTGATATTTTTTGGGATTCGTGAGCAAATCCACCACATATTTAGCCATACGATTTGTGTCACCCATTTCTGCCACATAGCCCGTTTCGCCGTGCGTAACCACCTCAGGGATACCTCCTGCACTCGTTCCTACGACGGGTACGTTACAACTCATTGCCTCAAGCGCCGCCAATCCAAAGCTCTCAGATTGGCTCGGAAGTAAGAAAATATCCGCCGCCGAAAGAATTTCTGGCAATCCGTTTTGTTTGCCTAAAAACTTTACATGTTCGGTCAATCCTAATTCACGGGTAAGTTGCTCGGTTTCTGAGCGCTGTGGTCCGTCGCCCACCAAAATAAGTTTTGTGTCAATACTTTTGCGAACCTCATGTAAAATCTTTATCGTATCAGGAACGCGCTTTACTTCACGGAAGTTGGAAATATGAATCAAAATTTTCTCGCCATTCGGGGCGATTTGCTGTTTCAGACGGCAGTTTTCATTGCGTGTGTAAAGCTCTGTATCAATAAAATTCGGGATAACGTCAATTTCGCGGTTGATATTAAAATTCGTCAATGTCTTCTCGCGCAAAAAACGGGAAACAGACGTGACGGCATCCGATTGTTCAATTGAAAATTTCACAAGGGGTAAAAAACTTGGTTCCAAACCAACAATGGTAATGTCCGTGCCATGCAGCGTAGTAACGAGCTTTGTGGGCGCTTCGTTTTTAATGATTTGTTTTGCCATATAACCACTGACAGCATGAGGAATGGCGTAGTGTACGTGTAGCACATCCAATTTCTCGTAGCGAATCACGTCCACCATCTTGCCTGCCAGCGCCAGCGAATAGAGTTGAAACTCAAAAAGCGGATAGTTAGGGATGTCAACTTCGTGGTAAAAAATATTGTCGTGGAAGCTATCCAAACGCATCGGCATGGCGTAGGAAATAAAATGAACCTGATGTCCGCGTTCGGCAAGTGCTTTGCCGAGTTCTGTGGCGACAACACCGCTCCCGCCGTAGGTTGGATAACACGTAATTCCTATTTTCATTTTTTCCTTTCAATCATATCAAAAAAGCGAATATCTTTGCAGCCAGAAGCGCCGAAATAACGTAAATGGACGCGCAACAGACGTACATCCTTATGACTCCAAACACCGACAGTTATTGTACCATCGCCTCGTTAGAGCGAGCAGAAATAGCGATAAAATCTTCACGGTTTATTGCCTCCGCTGCTTCTGTGGCAACCAAAGAGGAAGCGCTTGCCTACCTACAGGATATCCGCAAGGAGTTCTATGACGCAACGCACAATTGTTATGCCTATAGATTAGGCATGGGCGGATTAAATTTTCGTTTTTCGGATGACGGTGAACCCTCTGGGACAGCGGGGCGACCGATTTTGTTTGCATTGCAAAAGGCGGGTGTCAGTGATGCGGTGCTGGTGGTAACGCGCTACTACGGTGGAACAAAACTTGGTGTGGGTCCACTTGCACGGGCGTATGCCGAAGCTGCCGCGAATGTCCTTACGCTTTGTAAACGTTCTGAAATCACACGCACAACCGCCATGCGTGTGTTCTGCATGTACGAGGACATAACAACGGTTAAACGGTTACTCACGCAATATGCTGTCCGTTACGAGGAAAGTTATGGCGACGTTGCAGAGTTCGTTGCTTATATTCCCGAATCCCAGACGCAGGATTTCTCTGACAACCTTACCAATGCTACATCCGCACGGGCAGGAGTTGTTTTGGTGGAAAATGATTGATAGCCGATGCTACAGCCAAATACAGAATAAATTCTGCGTCCCAGATTGGAGATGAGATGTTACAGCAATGTCTGAGTTATTGTTCTAAAAACCTATAGGCAGGGTTATCGTAAATGTTGTGCCTTTGCCAACGGTACTTTCTACGGTGATATGTCCGTTGTGACGTTTCATAATGCCATAGACGATGGAAAGCCCTAAGCCCGTACCTTTGCCGACTTCTTTCGTTGTAAAAAATGGCTCGAACAATCTTCTTTTTATATCTTCCGGTATTCCAGAGCCGGTATCGGCAATCTGTATCGTTGCGTGTGTATCTTCTATGCTTGTGCGAATGCTAATTGTACCCTCCTCTTCGATAGCCTGTATGGCATTCACCAAAAGATTCATAAAAACTTGGTTTAGCTGCCCCGGATAACATTCAATCTGTGGCAATTTGCCATATTCTTTGATGATGGTAATACGATGATTATACTGGCTTCGCAAAATTACCAGCGTTGAATCTAAGCCATCATGGATATCCACTTTTTTAAGAATATCTTCATCCAACCGCGAGAAGATACGTAAGCCCCTTACAATTTCGATAATCCGTTGAACACCGTTTTCCATACTAAGCATCAGTGCTTGTATTTCCGGCACAAGGTGGTCAAACTCCACTGTACGCTTGAGTTCTTCAATGGCGCGGAACTGTGCGGCTACGGCATGATGATCATCGTTGGGATATACAGTAGTATAAGCATGTACCACAGCCATCATACCTTCTATATCCCGCTTCAACGGAGGTAAGGAGCCAGAGATAAAATTTAATGGATTATTGATTTCATGAGCCACTCCAGCGGTAAGTTGACCCAATCCTGCCATTTTTTCAGCATGGATAAGTTGTACCTGAGTGGCTTTTAATTGGGCAAACGCCTCTTCAATTTGTAAATTTTTCTCTTGAAGTTCAATATTCCCAATTTCGATTTCATGTGCCTGTTCCGTTTGAATAAGCATTTGTCTGCCGATTTCGTTGCTCGCGTCTTGCAGTTCTTGTGTTCGCTCCATGACTTGGTGCTCTAAGTTAGCCGCGCGTTGCTGAATCTGTCGCACCCGCAAACGATAGACACCCAATCCTGATAAAACCGAGGCGATGAAACATAACCCAGAAAACCACCATGTTTCGTAAAAATACGGTTCAAGATATATCGTTGCCGCAGCGCCAACGTCATTCCAAACGCCGCTGTCATTGCAGGCTCGCACACGAAAACGATATTCAACTCCATGTTTTAGGTTCGTATAGTATGCCACACGCCTTGTTCCAGCATCAGTCCAAACATTGTCATACCCCTCTAAGATGTACTTGAATTTCACACGCTCTGGCTTCAAAAGGCTCGTGGCTGTGTAATGGAACTCGAAGCGTTGTACCGACGGCGACAAATATGTTGTGACAGAACTGTTTGACGTGTTCACGTTGTTCAACGGAAAGGCAAGACTATCGGCGTATAATGTTTCGATGAGAACTGTTGGTGGCAGTGGATTAGCATACAATCGTGCCGGATCAACAACGACAAAACCTTTGATGGTGGCAAACCACAGTCGTCCGTCGCTCGTCTGTAAACTCCCCGGACTTGAGCCTCCGACGCATTCGGCACTCTTCATTCCATCCAATGCCCCATACACCACGCATGAGATCTGAACAGATTTCCCATCGGCAACATCGTTCAAATCACTTTTTTTGACGCGAAAAATGCCTTTGTTACATCCTATCCAAAAAAAGCTCAATGCATCTTCCAGGGTATAGAACACAACATCGTTAAATAGACCATTCTGCGTCGTCAGGGCTACAGAACGTCCATTTTTGAAGCGATGAAGCCCACTCCCATTTGTACAAATCCAAAGTGTGCCAT
The DNA here is from genome assembly GCA_025358765.1 of Candidatus Kapaibacterium sp. GTDB lineage: Bacteria > Bacteroidota > Ignavibacteria > Kapaibacteriales > UBA4661 > JANYIG01. The sequence goes on along the minus strand of JANYIG010000349.1, from coordinate 3,040 downwards.
CGGGGTCTTCCCGGATGTTTAGAATTTGCTCCTTAGAAAACGTTTGGTTGCTGTACGTCGCGCAATAACCATTGTGCAGTTTTCCAAGCCCACTTCCCGTTCCTATCCACAAACCGCCTTCACGGGCAGATGATAATGACCAGATGACATTATGCGGCAACCCCTCATTTGTTGTATAGGTTGTCCAATGTCCTTGCTGTAAATGCGTCAGCCCGCTATCGGTTCCTATCCAGACGCTATTGGAATAGTCTTCCAAAATAGCACGAATGCTCTTGCCGCTTAAACCACTCTTTGTATTATACGCGATAATGCGTCCGTCACGGAGGAGATTGATGCCACCGCCGATAGTACCAACCCACAATGCCCCCTTGCTGTCTTGCATAAGCGAGCGTATAATATTGTTTGATAAGCCATTTTTTGTAGTATATGTTTTAAAATGCCCATCAATCAAGTGATTCAAGCCTCCTCCGTTCGTCCCTATCCACAACGAACCATCACGGTCTTGGAGGAGTGAGCGAACAAAATCATGTGATAATCCCTCATATGTAGTATAAGTAGAAAAAACACCCTCTTTGAAGCGATTCAAACCACCACCATGTGTACCCACCCAAAGCGAACCTTCGCGGTCTTCGAGAAGAGACCATACGTTTTCGGTTGAGAGACCGTGCTGGGTCGTGTAAGAATCAATGTAACCATTTTCATCACCCTTATCATTGTGCAGCCGATTCAGCCCACCCAATGAACCAATCCAGATGCTACCTTCGCGGTCTTGCAAAAGAGAACGTATCGTATTGTGGACAAGTCCATTACGCGTTGTGAACGTCTGCATTTTTCCCTTGCCGAAGCGGCACAAACCCGCCGCCGTACCTATCCAAAGTGCGCCATTGCGATCGTTTAGCAGGGCAATGACGATATTACTTGGCAAGCCATCCGCCGTAGTGTATGTTGTAAAGTGTCCATTGTTGAGGTACTGTACGCCCCCACCATTTGTACCTATCCAAAGTACTCCCTGAGCGTCAGCCATGACTGACCAAACATAGTTATTTCCTAATCCATTAGCGGTACGAAATACAGTAAAATGACCGTCTTTCAGGCGATTGAGTCCATCGGTTGTCCCTATCCACAATGCTCCATCGCGGTCTTCGGCAAGAGATAATACGGTTTTATTTGATAATCCTTCATCTATGCCATACAATGTCCATTGTCCATTTCGCAAGCATGCCAAACCGCCATTATTCATTCCTATCCATAACGAACCGTCACGGGTTTCATAGAGTGTCTCAATAAAATTTTGCTTGAGGGGGCTATTACGCTTGTCAAATACGGTAAATTTTGCGCCATCAAAACGAACAAGCCCTTCCTGAGTCCCTATCCACAAGTATCCATCACGTGTCTGGCAGAGTGTTCGAGCTGAGTTTTGCGGAAGCCCTTGCTCGGACTGCCAAACATCATGAATATATGTTGGTATTGCTTTGCGAGGGTCGAGTCCGTGAACGTTGATGTTTTGAGCGGTGGTTGGGGTTTTGATACGTTCTTGGGCACTTGTTTGCAAGACAAGTGTTTGCAAGATAATTGTTTGTAGGGTAGCGGCAGCAAAGAGCTTAAACGCCGATTTTTGAAAAAAAATGTCGCTCATAGCAATCACAATCTTTCTTCGATAATTGCCGTTTGTTGACGGAAGTTCATCCAAAATAGTGTTTTGTTCTTCTAAAAGCAAGGAAGGATATATCTACGATTTTTCAGAGCGCTTCGTGCAGAAGGATTTTCTTCGTAATTTTACGGGCAACCATGAATTTGAATATAATAACCATCGAATGTTTTTCCTCTTTCATGAATACAGAACATCAGCCCCAAACCAGCACATTATTACCACAGCAGCATTCTGAACACTCCATTTTGCACGATGCGTTAAAAATCCTTGCGCTTTTGTTCCGGACTAAAAAGCTTATTGGCGCTATTGTGCTTGTTGCAATGGTTACGGCAATACTGGTTGCCTTTATCTTTATGCCAAACTGGTATGCAGCAACAGCAAACATTGTTCCGCCGCGCCGTGCTGGTTCTGCATTGGATAATCTTGCAGGCAATATTTCTTCTACACTCAAAGATTTTGGCTTGACGAAACTCACCGGCGGAAAGTCGGAGGGTTATACGCCGCTTGTTATCTTCCAGAGCAGGCGAATGCAAGACACGCTTATTCAAATGTTTAACCTTGCGGAACTCTACGACATCAAGCCGGAGAAAATGACCGACCTTCGGAAAGAACTTGGGAATAACATGCTGGTAGCGGTTGAGACCGAAGGTAATTATACCGTGACCGTTTGGCACAAAGATCCGAACGAGGCGGCACGTATGGCAAATAAGATTGTAGAACTTGGTAATTATTTTGCGACGGAGATTTTTCAAGCGGAAGCCCGTGCGGGACGTGCTTTGATTGATCGTCGCTTCAAACAAGACGAGGCGAACCTTACCCGTGCACGTGATACGTTGCTCAATTTTTCGCGCCGATACAAACTCTATTCACCGCTTGACCAAGCAAAAGGAGCCGCCTCGGCGCTTGCAGAGTTGCGTGTACAACGCTATAAGCAAGAAATGACGACTGAGATGATGTCAACAGTATATGGCGCTCAAGACCCAGCAACCCAAGCACAGCGCAAAGTGTTGGATGAAGTTAACAGGCAGACACAAAAAGCAGAAGAGCAGCCGGGTTTGGCGGGTAATTTTGCGCTCAATGTCGGCTCTGACATTGCGCTTGAGTACACGCGGCTTTACGCCGATGTGGAGGTATTTACAAAAATCAAGACATTTCTTGTGCCGATGATAGAACAGGCAGTCCAAGATGAACAACGTGTCCAGCCTTCAATGTATGTTCTTGATCCTGCTATCGTGCCAGACAAAAAAGAGCGCCCCAAACGTTCTTTAGTTGTTGGCGGAACAGCACTTGGGGCGTTTATATTGGCGATATGTTTTGTTATTCTGCGCGATAGGTTCTATGCGCTGCGGACGCAGTACCGTCAACTTTTGCGGCACGAAGACGCAACGG